>CBFCXB010000088.1:0-8309 GCA_965601905.1 uncultured bacterium
TAGAAGATTGTTTCCGGCTTGAAACGGTTGGAACCGCCGTAGCGGGTTCCGATCCAGATGTTTCCCTCCGCGTCCTCCGCGATCGAGAGGATATGGTTATCGGTGAGGCCGTCTCTCGTGCCGAGATGCAACCATCCGCTTCGCCCCCGGACAAATACACCGCTCTCGGCCGACCCCAGCCACACGCTGCCGTTCGTCGCAACCAGTATGGCCGTTGGATCGATACCAGTCTCCCCGTCGGGCATACTGATCATACGCCAACCCGATTCGGCGAACTGGTATATACCGCCCCGGACCACGATGATGCATCGCCTCGCTCCGTCAAGTCCCATCTGCACCCGCGGGAATGCGACGCCGTCCGAGCGCTCCTCACGGGCAGCCGTGAGGAACCGTATTGCCGGATCGAGCGCACCGGTTGAATCCTTCGCGCCGACGGCCGCATCGGATTGGATGCGTTCCAACGGGGGGAGCAAAACGCGTTCCCAAGCATTCTTTTTAAAGCAGGCTATCGCACCATCACACGCAACGACCCAAGGCGTCCCGCCGCCGTCGACCAGGATATCGTCGATCCGGTTATCGGGCAGTCCGTTCGCCTCTGTATAGTGAATCCACCCCTCCGGTGAAAGTCTCAGAACCCCGCGGTCGAACGTGCCGAACCAGAGATCGCCGCGCTCCGACAATGCAACAGCGACAAAGTGCTCGGTCGGCAGCCCCTGCCTCCGGTCGTAGACCTCCCACTTTTCCCCGAGACGATGGAGTACGCCGAAACGGGTCGCAATCCAGATCCCACCGACGCCGTCGACGACGAAGTCCGCCATTGCACCGCGAAGCCAGTCGCTCGGAGGGGAGAGCTCTTCGAATCCACGCCGAAGCCGGTATATCCGCTCGCCGGTGAGAAACCAAAGCTCTTCGCCGAAACGGCGAATCTTCTTTACCTGTGGATCGGGAAAACGCTGCGGGATAAGGACCTCTCGCCCGCTTTCCCGTGAATGGACGAGCAAAACGCCACTGTCCGTGCCGAGGTAGCATCTCCCCTCGAGATCATGGCACACCGAGAGAAAACAGTACGTGGCGAGTGGCGTACCGGCATGGCGATGGGGAATCCATCCCGAACCGTCGTACACACTCACTCCACCCCTGCCGGCAGCCCATACCCGTCCCATCGGATCGAGGCTGAATGCATTGATTTCCCTTCCGGGAAGCCCATCTTGAGGACCGAAGATGCGCACCCTCCCGAGGCTGTACCATACGACTCCCTGACGTTGCACCGCGAGAAATAGATCCCTTGCCTCGTCGAAGATAAGATCGGCCACCGCTCCGATCGGAATCCGGTGCCCGTAGCGCATCGATTCCCAGTGGATTGTATCGCTCATGCAGAGGCCGCTCGCCGTGCCGAACCAGATTGTGTGCGGGCTCTCCTCCGCAATCGCCGTGACGCGTTCGTCCAACAACGAATCCACCAGGGAGAACGACCGTATCGAGTCCGCCGTGATGTAACCGCACCCCGAGCCATACGTCGCCACCCAGATGTGACCGTCTCCCTGAACGAGATCGGTGACGCAGGAGAACAGTCGATGCTCACCGGCGCCATAGTGCAGCCATCTGTCACCGCTCCGTACGCTGATTCCGTCATACCCTCCCACCCAAAGCGTTCCATCGTCATCCAGCGCGATACTCGCGACGGACCCGCACATCGGTCCCTCTATCTCGAGTAACGAATCAGCATCCGGAACGTATGCGAACAGCCCCCCCTCCGTCCCTATCCAGAGCGTATCGTTCGCGAAGAGAAGCGATTGGAGCCTCTGCGCAGGGCCGAAATTAGTGATTTCACCGGCAGGCGCCCTACCGCCCCTCACCCGCCCCGGCGGCAGAGGAACGGTCCTGCCCGCCTCGATCCAGCCGCCCCGTTCCACGGATGCATTATTATCGTCGCTGTCCCGCGCAAAAGCCGGGATAGTGCAGCAAACGGCCAAGATCAATCCGAGCCATCGGTATGGAATGTTCGATGCCCCACGCATGCGTGCCCCTCGATCACCTATCGCGCCAATCCGATCACGACCAGATGAGACTGTATAACAGGAAGGTGCACAGTGCAAGAGGATACCGGCGGGGGAAAAAGAAACGGATCGACCCGTGCGGCTATAACGAAGAAGCCTCGCGTGGAGGCCCGGGCGGTTGCTCGAGCTCGACGGGAGAGACGGCCTCGGCCGGGACTCGGGGCGAGGACCCGGAAAGCTCTTCCGGTGAGTTCTCGTGCACCAGCTCATGGAGATATGAGGATAGATCAACACCACTCACCCGCCTGATCGTTTCGCAGAGTGTTGCCTCATCGAGGCCGTCACCGTCGACTCCTTCCTCGTAGAGGCTCCGCAGCACATCGATCAGGTGAACACGCCCGCCCGTCAGTTCACAGAGACGCCCATCCAGGGCCTCCGCCACGCAAAATCCGCCATCGTAGAGGAGATTCACCATGTCGAGATCGTTCAGATCGGTGTTTCCGGCCAGTGCAATCGCAACGTCCCGGCGGTACGGATTATCATGGTAGCGATTCGCGATGTAGTCGCGCCTCGCCTCGTACTGCGCCGGTACGATCACGTTGATATCGAGCAGAATCCGATAGGAATAGTAGACGGTCACTCCCTCGGTGAACCAGAGCATCCGGTCGGAGGCGGGTTTTACTGCATCGCCGTTCCAGTTGTGGAAAAACTCGTGCGCGATAATCGACATCGGGATATCGAAGAGGTCGCTCCGATCGAGTCGCGCATCGAGTAGCAGCACCATGTTCCGCGCGAAATGGACGCCGAAGTTCCCGTACATGTCATGCCTCCCCACCGGATTGCGGTCGCAGACAAAGAGGTAACTGTCGTGGGGGGGCGAGCCGAACAGTAATATCTCGTGCAGCACGACCCTGCGTATGAGATCGAACAACTCGCCGTCCGAGAACATCCAGTCACCACCGATCGCCATTGTTACCTCGGCCCCACCCACCGTTGCCTCGATGAGGCGGTAGTCGCCCGACACGGCAACCGTCAGGGGAAGATCCTCGATCGCCGGGACAACGATCCGTTCGCCGTTGGAGGGCCATGCCGAACGCTGCGATTCCCGCGGCCCCATTTCCATATCGACAAAGACACCCCGCGCGACGGTGCACTCGGGGATGATGAAAACATCCCTACCCATGATGCGGCACCGGTCTCTATCGAGCAGGGTCAACATATTGTCGATTTGGGGATTGTACCGATCCGCGACGGTCAGCGTGAGATCGTACCGGAGGGTGAAATCCCGACCGCCATGCAGCACGACCCATCGCCGTTCCCCCCGCTGCACGTCGAGCGTGTCCCCGGCGAGATCGATCGCGGTCAACCCGATCGGCTCCGGCGGTCTGCCGCCGGCATCGGACACAAAAAATCCCATCCGGTCACCGCCCACACCGTAAACCGCCACCGAAACGGCGACCACGTTGAGCGCACTGTCCCGGCAATAGAGATGATACCCGACGAATGGCCGTGTCATGGGCCAGGTTTTCCGGAGTAGGGCGAAGCCGTTCCACAGCATGACGACCAGAAGCGGCACTAAGAGCACAATCGCGCGTAACTGCTTTCTCATGAAGCGGTTTCCTTGCAAAGCGGGTGCCCGGTGTACGGGTATAACGTTCCATCCGTCAGTAAGCAAGCGGCATTCCAAACACACTCGGCATATCGGACGTTTGATTGACCCCGTCCCCATATTGCTCTATGCTCGTGACGAACATACCACCGAGCGGGGAACGGATAATTGCTGCCGAGCGGCAGCCAGATGCTGGCCGCTGCAGCCGTAATTCGATGGCGAGGCGCGGAGCGTCCGCGCCATCGAATAAATGAATCCTTCAGCCGAAGAGAAAACAATGGACGAAAAGATCAAAGATGCCGCGCGAATACTCAACGAATCCCGCAGAACGGCTATTTCGACCGGATCGGGTATCTCTCGCGAGAGCGGTATTCCAACATTCCGCGATGCGGATGGCCTCTGGAAACAGTACCGCCCCGAAGAACTCGCCACGCGAGAGGGATTTCTCCGCAATCCGGAGCTGGTATGGCGCTGGTACCGGCAGCGGCTGCTCGCCGCCCGCGAGAAGGAGCCGAATCCGGGTCATATGGCTCTTGCCGATCTCGAACGGCTCCTCCCTCATGTCGTTCTCATCACGCAGAATGTGGACAATCTCCACCAACGGGCGGGCAGCACCGATGTCATCGAGCTGCACGGCAGCATCGAACGCTACCACTGCCTCGACCACGCCCACCCCGTAGATTTCGATTCTGGCTGGGACGATACGACTCCCCGCTGCCATTGCGGCTCCCCCATCCGCCCCGATGTCGTCTGGTTCGGGGAAGCGCTCCCCGCATCAGTGCTCGCCCGAGCCTTCGATGAGGCCGGACGGTGCGACGTATTCATGTTGATCGGAACGTCTTGCCTGGTGCAGCCCGCGGCGATGCTGCCGAGTGTCGCGGCGAACGCCGGGGCACACCTCATCGAGGTGAATATCGAGCCCTCCGAGGCGACCTACTTCGTCGATATCTTTCTCCAGGGGAAATCGGGAGAAATGCTGCCGCGCCTCATCGAGGCGGTGACGGCGATGCGGGGCGAGGACCGGTGACCTCCACCCGGCAGTGCGTGTAGAACGATCATAAACGGAAAAATCTGCGAATCCGGCCGAGATCACTTTTCGTTATGGCCACGACTTCCTCGAAAGCACGGGCCTCCTCATCGGCACGCCGTTTCACACTCACCCAACCCCACCAGGCCAGTACCGCCGTGATCCAGGCGAAGCCGACGATGGTAACGGCCAGAACAATGCTCCAGCGGGGAAAGCCCGCCGATTTCTGAGGGATGAACGGCTGATCGACGACCTGCACGCTCGGTGTTGTTCGAGCACGATCGATCCCGCTCTCCTCGTACCGCTCCATGAGGAAAGAATAAATCCGCTCGTTCACCTCGAGATCGCGCTGCATGGCCGCATACTGTTGATTGAGCATGGGAAGCTTCCTGAGGGGCACGAAGACCACTTCCGATGTGTCCCCTTCCATGATCCGCCCGAGCTGCTCGCTGAGGTTCCGGTGCTCGGCCTCCTTGTGCTGCAGCTCGCCCGCGTCCTCCTTCTTGAATTCCCTGAGGAGATCGAGCTCGATCCCGGCGATGATGGTCCTCATCTTGAGGCTCGCGGCAATGTTGATAGCCCCCCTGATCTGCTCCTCGAAATCGATCACGCCATGTTCCCGCTGAAACGCCGCGATATCAGTGCCGAGCTCTTCCAGCCGGACCTGGTATCGTGTGATCTGGCCCTCGATGAATGCCATCGTGTGCTCCGCGCGGCTGAACTGGAGACGCCGGTTCAGGGAATCGAGACCGGCAATGTAGAAACGCGCGATCTTTCCGGCCATCATGGGTTCTTCATCACGCACCCGGAGGGTGATCAGCCCCGTTGTCGATGTCGTGATCGAGGTCTGGCCGGCGAGCATCCGGACCGCGTCGTCCATGGAATCAACCTCGTATCGCTCCATGAGATCGAGAGACCCGATGATCATCTCGGCGAGACTCCTGCTTCTCAGGATATCGACGAGTATCGCGGCGGTCGCGCTCCCCGCCGCCATGGGGCTCACCATCGACGGCAGGTTCAACTGCGCCATCCAGGCGGTGAGCAGCCCTTCCCTCCCCTCCTCGAGGGGGGGCATGAGAAGCGCGCGGGTTTCGTACGTGCTCCCCATGAGAAGCGCGATAACGAGACCGGCCAGAAAAAACGCAACGGCCACCCAGAGTACAACCTTGCGCCTCAGAAGTATGTATTGTAGCATCTGAAATCCCATACCAACTCCCCCGGCCGTAACGATCCTCCACGGACCGCCCTCATCCGGTCACACGCGGCGGCCACCGAAATCCAACCATCCCGGATGATAACGAAATCAACACCGATTTAAAACCGAAAGTTGCCGATATGATATCGGACATCTCCCATTTTTCTCCCGGCGGCGCGGCCGGTGATGGTCACCGCGATTCGAGAAGGGATTCGATTCTTTCAGCCGCGAACCGAAGGTGCAAGATAACGATCGATACCCCCACGACGAGGGCGATGTTGAACGCCTCGTACAACTAGTCCTTTGTCACTCCACCCGCTCACGACCCGAAAGAGAATATACAATCCCGTCACGCGATGTATGTCAACAAGTTTCCCATCATACCATCGAGCCCGCGGCCGTGAAAGACATTTTTCCCGACCCGCAGCGGTCAGACGTAAGTGAACACATTATCGATTTTCTTTTTCCATCGTACCTGGTATAGTAATAGTGGCACCAGTATTGCACACGCGGGAGGAATTTATGGTATTCCAGTGCGGTAAGCGGGGCTCGATATGCATCGGCGGGGCCGCGTACCTCGCCGCCGTCGTCATGGCCGCTGCCTGCATGGTCCCGCAGTTGCCGCGGTCGTGTGCGGCACAGGCCGCCGCGGGTCGCGAAGTATCGATCGCCCGTAACGCGGCGGCCTCCGATACGGAGGACAAACGCCTCGCCGAGATCAATCGCATGATCGCCGAGAGGGGATACCGATGGACGGCGGGAAAGACTTCCGTGTCGGAGCTGAATGAGGAGGCGAGACAGAAACTGCTCGGGTTCGTCCCACCGCCCGATGGATGGCTTGATGAGACGCCCCCCTACACGGCACCGGTGCGACAAACAGACTTCCCCGTTTTCGACTGGCGCGAATACGGTTGTGTCACTCCGGTAAAGGACCAGGGCACGTGCGGCGCATGCTGGGTCTTCGCCGCGATCGGCCAGATGGAAGCGCACATCCTTACATACGACGGGAGAGAAGAGGACCTCTCGGAACAGCACGTCATAGATTGCAACGCGTTGTCGTCCGGCTGCAGCGGCGGTTGGCACTGGACCGCGCTCGAGCTCTTGGAGACCGAGGGATCCGTCCGCGAATCGTGTTACCCGTACCTGGATGAAGACGGGCACATGTGCAGGCAGTCGATGTGCCGGATCGTGGCCCGAATCGCCGGTTGCGCTCCGGTGCAGGGCAACCAGAGCAGTGTCGGCGCAATCAAGCAGGCGCTTCTCGACGGTCCCGTATCGTCCGCGATCGCGATGCCGTGCGAGGCCTTCTACTATACCGGCGGACTCTTCGAATCGGCCAAGGTGGAGGATCTCAACCACGTCGTCGTGATCGTCGGCTGGGACGATACGCGATACGGCGGCGAAGGCGCCTGGATCTGCAAGAACAGTTGGGGAACGGACTGGGGAGAGAACGGTTATTTCTACGTTCGCTACGGTGCGTGCTCCATCGGAACATTCTGTTACCAGATCGAGTACGAACCCTCCGTCCGGCTCCTCTCACCCAACGGCGGCGAGCTGCTCTATGCGGGTCGGGATTATCTCATAACCTGGCGAGCGGCGAACGAGACGCCCGATTCATTCACGATACTTCTCAGTCTCGACGGGGGCCAGAACTTCGATCACAGCGTGAAGCGGGGACTCGGCGGCGTGAGCTCGTTTCTCTGGAAATCCTTGGATATTCAAGGCTCCTCATTCCGCATCAAGATCGAGTCATACCTGTTCGGCGGACTGCTCGGCCGGGACGTGAGCGACGATGATTTCGCCATCAGGATCGTCGATTTCCTCGATCCAAGCTACCCCAATCCCTTCAACGGCACGACTACCATCCCCTACGCCGTCGAGCGTCCCGGCACCGTCACGATCGCGATCTACGACATCGCCGGCCGGTTTGTCACCATACTGAAACGGGACACGCACGAGCCCGGCGTCTACACGGTGGAGTGGGACGGCACGGGCGGCGAAGGCCGGGAAATCGCCCCGGGCGTGTACTTCTGCCGTATCGAGGCGGCCGGATTCAGCGACACGAGAAAGATAGTCTATATCAGGTGATCGCCCGGTATGGGCGCGAGGCCGTCGTGCGCATACCCTGCCGGGCGGCGAGGCGGTAACATTTTTCGGCCATCCGCTCCATCCTGGCGTACACTCGTCCGTACAGGCGTTTCTGGACCTCATCGGTGAGCGCCCCCTTCAGCTCATCCGTTGCCCGCCGGACCATCCGCGTCGAGACGACTCCCGCTTCGATCAGGATCACGCGGATGCGCCATGGGGACAGCTCGAGACGCAGGGAATCGGTTATGCCACGCAGTCCGAACTTCGTCGCGCAGTACGGCCCGATGACCGGCAGGGCCAATCGCCCGTTCATGGAGCCTATATTGACGATGCGTCCTCTGTGCCTGCGGATCAATGGCAGAACGGCCTGCGTAACGGCGATCGATCCGAACA
>CBFCXB010000089.1:0-8254 GCA_965601905.1 uncultured bacterium
CGTCACTCATCACGGTGATCGTTTCACTGCACCGCACGATCCCCGCCACCGTGTCGGACACCTCGATCCGAATCTGCTCTGCCCTGTCGTATCGAGCCGCGTCGTTGGTATAGAAACCGTCCGTGAGGAACCCCGTGGAGACCGAAAAGTTGCCCCCGGCCGTGACGGTTGTGTCGGAAGCTTCGACCGCTCGGAGCTTGATCGGGTAATTCGCCTCGAGGACCCTGTTGCTGAATGTATCGAGCGCCTCTACGGAAAAGGCGAAGTTTTTATTCGCGACGACATCGCCCGGGGGGGGCGTGATCAGGTAATGATCGACGGAGTCCCGGGGGAGCACCGTGACGTCGAAGGCGTCGGGAGCGAGCGGCGGAGATGTGACATCGATCGTCCAGGTCCCCGCGGCGCGGCCGCTCCCATAGATCGTATCCGTTCCGGCGACGAGGTCCGTACCGATAATCGTATCGGTGAAACCGGGAGTATGGCTGAATATGAACTGACCGCCGGCGGGAGCAATAACAATATGGCTCGTATCCGACGTATCGAGATTGTCGTTGTCGTCGACCGCTTTGATCTCAAACGAGAAGGTATCGCCCGCCCGGGAGGTGTCGCCTTCGAGGACGGTGGCGCTGAGACGTGTCGCGGTGCCGACCGATGACGTGTAGACGCCCGGGGAAATGCTGTCCGCCGGGAGGTACTGGTGCAGCGCACCCACGGTGTCCTGCATTCCCGCCTCTGCGGGCGCGACGTACCGCACGTACACCTTGCCCTCCATGTCGCTGTACCCGGTCCTGGCGGTGGAACTGACGTAGGTGGTCGGGTAAGCGGGATCGTTGGTAAGCGTTCCGTTCGGGGGAACATTCTCGATGCGGATCGTTACATACTCTCCTTCCACCGCATTCCCGTACCGGTCCCGGAGGATCGCCGTAACGATACGCCAGGCGTTCACCGTGACATCGGCGGTCGGTGGATTAAAAACGATTCCTGCGAGCGAATCGAAATCCGCCGAGGCCGCGAAGAATACCTCGCGCGTGCTCCCCGAGGAGATCGCCGCCCGTACCCGGTTGTTGTCGGTGCCGCTCTCGGTCCCCAGTATCCATTCGGGACAAGCCGCCTGCCCGGAAGCATTGGTGGTGGCGATCGAATCATTCCCCGCCGTCCCGGGATCGGTATCGACGGAGCCGCCGGGCGGGACAACACCGAAGGTCACCGTTTCGCCTGCGACGGCATTATGGTATGCATCCTCGACGTACACGACAAGATCCTCACCGACCGCTGTTCCCACCACCGCAGTCTGGCCGTCGCCGCTCACGATCGATATGCTGTCCACCCCTGCCGGGGAAACGACGATGGGTGCCGCCGACTGGGCGGTGACCACGCCGTACCTGGCGTAGACCGTGAGCAATTCGGCCGTGCGTGCGGTGATACTCAGAACGGCCCGTCCCCCGTCGAGAGTATTGAAATCGTAGAGCGCCGTGTCGAGCGGCGCGGGATACAGGTCACCCTGCGCCGTCCATTTACTCCACGCGACGTTTCCATCGAGCACCGACGAGTTCGTGTATATCGTGATCGTATCATCGAACGCGGTCACACGGTTTCCGAAGGCGTCTCGCAGATCGAAACCCACCGTGTCGGGTTCGCCCGCCGTCGCCGCGCCGTCGTGCGTGATGGTGATATCGCTGAGGGCCCCGGCCGCGAAACCCACCGTCTCCGTATCCAGTATCGATCCACCGTCGGCGGTGGCACTGACGGTCTTCTCACCCGCCACCGTCGAACGCACGGCGAACGAGGCGGTACCGGTCGTGTCGGTCGTATTCGCCGGTGGATCGATGTCGATTCCGTCGGGTGGTGAAACCTGGAGAACTACCTCGCTGCCGTCCACCAGGTTATTGAATACATCCCGCACGATAACGCTCACGATCACGTTGTCTTCGCCGTCCGCGACGGCGGAGGCGGGAGCGACCGTTATCTGCGACAGCAGGGGATCCGGATCACCGGGGCGGAAATCGACCATGACGCCGCTCGGTTTCGTCACCGAGTTGATCACCGCCTGGATGTACTTCTCCTCGGCCTTCGTCGAGGTCACAGTGAATGTCGCAAGCCCATCGGACCCTGTTGTGATACTCAGCGGATTGTAATTGTCGCCGTCACCCGAAACTTCGAGTGTGATTACCGCGCCCGAAACGAGATTGCCGAACGCATCCCGCACCGTCACCCGTACCGACAACGGATCGGCGCCGTCGGCCGTGGCGGCCAGTGTATCCGCCGAAACTTCCGACCGCCCCGTATCCGCCGATCCGGCCACGAACACGATTCCTGCGCTGTACGGCGTCGGATCGCCGTCGATCGTTGCGGTCGCCTGCTTGGTCTCGGCGACGATCGAGCGCAGGAGAAACGAGGCTTCGCCGTTTTCGTTGGAATCGAGTATCGGCGGATCGGGAACGTACGTATTGTTCGATCCTGTAACATTCAGGACGACGGTGCTCCCCTCGACGAGATTGTCGTACCGGTCGCGGACGATCACCGTTACCGTGCTTGTCCCAGAGCCGTCGGCCGTCACCGTATCCGGCGCGGCGGCAATCTGTGAAGCCGGTGCATACGAGCCGCCCGCCGTGAATGTTACGGTTTCGCCGCCGGTCTTGAGCACCCCGTCGATCCGGGCCTGAACGGTCTTTGAACCGGCCCGTATCGACCGGAGCTCAAAAACCGCCTTCCCGTTTATATCGGAATTTTGCGGGATCGACGGTGATACGAAGTTGCTGTCGGGCGAACCTGAGATGACGGGCTCCACGCCGATCCCATTCACGGGATTTCCGAATGCATCGCGAACCGTCACCGTGACGGTGATGAATTCCGTGCTGTCGGCCGCCGCCTCGTGCGTATCGACCGCCACCGTCGACGAGTCGACATCGCGCTCGGCGTGATCGATCGTGATCGATACCGGCGTGAACCCGAGAGAAGGTGCAACGCCGTCGTTGTCCCAGAATCCGAGGAAATAGCCCGGTGAAGCCTTGGCCGTATCGTTTCGGTAATCGACCTCGGCCGTCGTATCCCCCGATGAAATCGCGAAACTCGTGATGGCAACCGTGTGGTTGCCGGTCTCATAGAATGCGCCGATATCCGGGAACAGTGTTATCGTCTGAACCGCCGGCGCGGGGCTCGGATTCCCGAAATCGTCCTCGATCGTGATGGTAAAACGAGTATACTCCCCCGCAACAGCCGCCGCGCTCTCCGGTGACACCGCCAGGGCGGTCGGCTGAGCGGCACCCACCGTCACCTGCTGCTCGGCTGCGCTCCATCCCTGTCCGGCGGCAGCGGCGGTCACCATGGAGGTCCCCGCGGTCGTATCGCTGTAGTAGAACGAAACGGTGTCGGTTCCGGCGGCCATCGTCACCGTGGATGCCGGGACGAAGCTCCCGCTGCCCGATGTCGAGGAGAGATCGATGTCCTGGTCTGCGGCGACCGCCGATGGATTATCGTAGTCGTCACGAGCTTCAACACGCATCACACAGCTCTGCCCGCCCGCTTCGAATGTATGAGGAGAAGTGACGAATACAAGCTTCGTGATCGGGCCCGCGATGACATTCAGCGAGGGGGAACCGGCGATGAGCTCGACCGGAGAGCCCCCATCGGGGTCCGATCGCACGACGAATGTCACGCCGTCCGCGGCGGCGGTCTGGGCGGTGGCCGCACCACCGGGATCGATCGAACCGTCACCGTACACGACGGTGACGGTATCGCCGTTCCAGAGGGTATCGACATCGACGGTTACGGTCGACCCGGCACATAGCAGCGCCGGATTCGCCAGCGGCTGGACGCTCGATGCCGTTACGTACCCGGCCGCGGCGGAATCGGCATTCTGCGGCGGAGACC
Source organism: uncultured bacterium (assembly GCA_965601905.1). GTDB lineage: Bacteria > Krumholzibacteriota > Krumholzibacteriia > Krumholzibacteriales > Krumholzibacteriaceae > DATKWS01. The sequence goes on from CBFCXB010000089.1 coordinate 3,871, forward strand.
ATCCATCCGGAATGACGATCTCGATCACACCGGTGAAGGTATCCTCCGCGGCGACATACTGGATCGACCACGAACCGGTCGATCCGGCCTCGACATCATCTGTCGGGCTCACGGTCGCGGTACCCGTACCCGGCCCCGCGCACACCGCGGCGGGTATCCATAGTATAGCGAGTACCACCATGCAGAGCGCCGGAAACGGCGCCACACGGCGGCTCGACCGCTGTTCTTTTCCTCCTGTAAGTTCATATGCGCGCATTATATTCAGCATATTATTCCACTATTCGCGCAAGGTGCATGCCAAGCGTGCAGCCGGTACAGGCGAGAGGTACAGCGCTTTCTGACGCACCGCGAAAGCCCGGACCACTCTCACGCGCACCGCAGCCGAATAATTCGTATAACACATTTATTTTCAATACATTCTTCTCTTGATGTGGACCGTGTGCCGCACCCTGATGCTCCGATGCGCCATGACTGAACGCCATACCGAATCGAGATACATCACCTCCTCGACGCCGCACAGAATGGTTGTCGCCCGCGCCCGGAGAATCATGTATTTGAAAATAGCACACCCGAGAGCAAATTGCAATAGATCAGGGAAATGCTAAGGTATTGATAATTCAACCTTTAATACGGAGGCGTTTGTATCCCGACATGGCTCCGCCGGCGAGGACTCATTCCCATTCCACAGAGCGGGGCTATTCGACGGCGACGACGGAGTTCAAACCACCGAAGCCGTCGTCGATCCGTTCGGGATTGCCCGGGTCGGGAATCCACTTCTCACCGTCGATGTAGAACTTGTACTCGAAGCGTCCCGGCTCAAGCGGTATCAGTAGCGTCCATACCCCATCCCCCTCCCGATCGTACATCGGATCGGCAGTCGTCGACCAGTTGTTGAAGTCACCGACGAGATACACACGCTCGATGTCCGGCGCGTACAAGGAAAATCGCACGCCATCGGCCTCGAGTTCCGGACCGGAGCGTTCGTCCACACCCTGCTCCCAGGCAGGAACGCCGGTGCCACAGCCGTTTGCCAAAAACCCGGCGACGAGACAGGATACGGCCATTGCAATCGCACATTTCCATCTCATAATCACGGCACGATCAGTAGATTTGCCTTCCCTCCCCTTCCGTCATCAACGACCCGCGGATTAGCGGGATCGAGAACCCAGTTTGATTCACCTAACAGGTATTTATACCGGTAGCGGCCCGGCGGCAGCTCGATCGTCAACTCCCATACACCGGACTCGTCCCGCTCCATCAATCCGACGAGCACCTCCCCCGATTCGGCGTCACCGAGAGCCCAGTTATTGAAATCCGCCGCCACCTGAACAGTCCGTGACGCGGGACTCTTCAAGTGGAACGTCACCGCTCCCCGCTCGATGACGGGTGAATCGAGCCTCTCCTCGAAGTATCGCGCACAGGACGGAGCAAGACCGCCCGCCGCTGCGGCGGTGAGCGCCAAAAACAGTGACACGCACTTCGAGATACGCCCTATCATGATAGTGCTACGGTACCCTTCCTCACCAGGCACTCTATCAGAACCGCACTTGCGCTTCAATGACAAAGCTCCACTCCTCGGAGAGGGCCTCCTCGGCCCGTTCCAGCGCCCGGAGCACGCCCGTCTCGTCATCCTCCCCCACGGCTGTTAGGGCACCCCGATAGATGAGGTATTCCTGACGCCCGTAATCGGCGAATCGATGGCGCCACCGGTCGAAGGTAAACGGATTCACGCCGGCACCGACCGACACCCAAGCCGCCGGTGTGATTCGCAGATTCAAGGCGGTGAAAAAGTCTGTAAAGTGCCTCTCGCCGCACCATGCCGGGTGGCTGTATGATATATAACGAATGTCGAGAATGTGCGTCAATCGCCTCCCCACGGGGAGTCCCTCACGAAACGCTATTTCCGTCACGCGTCGGCGTGGATCGCTTCCGTCCATCCTCCGCATCAGAATCAGTCGAAGCCCCGTTCGATACGGATCACTGGAATCTTCATCCTCCCGCCATCCGAGATGAAGATGCATTTCGTTGATATTCTTCGACGTCAGGAAGGGCAGGCGGTCGATGGTCAATCGATCGCCGTCGAGCCAGAAGTTGTATCTCTGGAGCCAGAAGATATCACCGGTATTCCCGGCGGAATACATTTCCGCCCTTGCGCCGGCTCGGCATGCGAGCTCGCCGATCCTGATCCCGGCGTCCCCACGGAGAACGGTACTCCTGCCGTCGGGCCGTTGCCGGCGGAGTGGGGACTCACCCTCGATTGTCGTTCCGCGCAGGGCCACCCGTGCATCGATCCATTCACGCTGGAATGTGAATCCCACGAAAAACCGGCGTCCCTCCTCCCACAGCTCTTCCAGATCGAACGGCTCGAATGTCTCCGCTCCGTCGCTGATTCGCTCGCGTGAGGCGAGAATGGACCTTCCGTCGAGATACTCGGCTTCCAGTGCGAATCCCTCGGGCCCCGAGATGGTTGTCCACACACCCGTCACACGTGTCTTTTCGTACCCGCGGTATACAACGCCTCCTGAACCGTCAAGGGACCAGGAGCCCTTCTTCGGCCGATGGTCGCGGCGATAGAGATAGTGCAGCTCGAATGGGCCGATCCGGCGTCCGAGGGCCACCCCGATCATATCGGAATCGGTCAGATCGCGCGAGGCACAGAGGCCCCCGGCGGAAAGCGGCGATTCCAATCCCGACAGGTAACCGTCAATCCTGCTCGCATAGACTACGCGGCTGTGCGCGAGGCGCGCGATATCCCCCTCGTACCGGAGCCCCCTACAGAAGAGGCCGACCGGGTAGCTGTACGGTCCGACCTCTCCAAACGTCCCGAGTGGATCTCCCAGATCGAGAAGCCCGTCTCGACTGAATGCCGCCACGACACCGTTGTCCAGGCGGTACCCGGCGGAACCGGTCAGAACGTACGATCTGCCTGCCGGCACGCTTCCCTCCGTAACGTTATACTCGAGAGCGACAGAGAGGTCGGCCTCGATGCGCTCGTCGATGAGGAGATCGGCCGATCCCTTGAGGTGTAGCGTGCCTTCCCCCTCGTGGGCCGTCACCACTCCTTCGCCGGTGAAGGCCGCTTCAAGATTCTCGACTCCTGCGGCCACCTCGAATGTCTCCTCGAACACGATCTCGTACCGCCCGTCCCGCTCCCTGAATATAAAGAAAGAATTACCGTCCTCGTCACGGTTCGGATTGTCCGGATCGGGAAGCGAAGCGCCGTCGACGATGAAACGGTACCGGTACCTGCCGGGAAGGAGGAAGAGCCGAAGTTCGTATACGGCATTCCGCTCGATCATCCGGTCCATCGTCGGATTCCAGCCGTTGAAATCGCCGACGAGAAAGACCCGCTCGCCGCCGCGCAGTGCAAGCCTGAAGACGACCTCTTCCTCGTCGACATCGACCGATCCCCGCGCCGCGCACGGCAGCAGCAGCGCGATGAGGATCACAATGGTTATCGTGACATTCACCGACATACTTCTCATATCGTACCGAACCAGACCCGCGTGTAGATCGACAGCCACCGCTCACCTGACGGTGGTGCGGTATCGATCGCACGATTCATCATGATATCCTCTTCAAACGGCCGGAACGAGCCAATCGCGGCCCGAAGGAGAAATCTCCTGCCGGGCCTGAACTCGAGCTCCACCGTGTAGTAGCTTTCCAATGAGCGGTAGAGGTACAGCGTGTTTCGCAACGACCAGGAAGAACCAAGATTCATCTGGCCCTCGACGAGAAATGATAGATCGTTGCCAGTCCCCACATCGTCGAGCCGCACGGTGGTGTGGATCCGCGCCTGACCGTGATCGTCGAGAATCGAGAGGATCACGGATGGACGTCGCCCCTCAACGAACAGAGCGTTCCCCGTCACGTCGAAACCGCCCTGCAACCGCGCACGCGAAATACCCCGCATGAGCCCGTATCGCTCACCCGCCGCGCCATCGTAGCGTTCACACACTTCCACACTGATCCCCGCATCGTAGCGTGCATGCCGCCACCACGAGACGAGCGAACTCTCGACCAGCTCCCCGGCGATCTCCCCCTGGGGATCGAAAACATTCGAGCCGTAATAACGATACCCCGGAACAATCGATAGAATGCCCCATGTTGCGGATTTCACTTCCAGCCCGTGCACTTCCGATGAAAAGGCTACGTTTGGGGAAAATATCCCGCTGAATGAGCGCGCGCGCGTCCTCCTGACTCTGAGATCGAACAGCGACGAACGGCGAAGGTCCTCCCACCGTCCCCGAATGGTTCGCACCAGTTCCGCGACGAAACGCACGTCGCGGACCGTCAGATTGAGATCCGAACCGATCATGACGCCGTCGCCGGTACGAACCGATCGTATCTCGGACGCGACAAGCCCAATGCTCGTGCCCCCCCC
>CBFCXB010000090.1:0-8248 GCA_965601905.1 uncultured bacterium
AGCGGGTCATGCCGGGGCGCGAGTACGTGGCCAGCATTCGGGACTTCTGGCGCGTCTGCGCCGGATGCACGGCCGCGGCCCGGAAGCGCGTCGAGAAGTTCCTCCACCAGGTGCTCAATACGACCGACTACCCGCTCACCGTGATGGACCGGCCGATAGAGTCGGAGACGACGAAGATCGTGGAGAATTCGTACCGCGCGACGATACTGGCCTTTCTCAACGAGTGGAGCCTCTTCGCCGAGCGGAACGGCGTCGATCTGATCAAGGTGATCGGGGCGATCAAGATGCGCCCGACCCACAGCAACATCATATTCCCCGGGCCGGGCATCGGCGGGTACTGCCTTCCCAAGGACGGAGGGCTGGGGTACTGGGCGTACCGCCACATCCTCGGATTCGAGGACGGTGACAACGTGTTCAAGATCACTCCCACCGCGATAGACATCAACGACACCCGCGGTCTGCACGTGGCGGAGTTGACCCGGGACGCCCTGCGCAACATGGGACGTTACATTGCCGGGGCGGAGGTCCTTGTCTGCGGCGCGAGTTACCGGCAGGACGTGGGAGATACCCGGTACAGCGGCAGCGAGATGGTTGTTCGCAAACTCACCGAGATGGGCGCTGAGATGCGCGTGCACGACCCGTACGTGGAACACTGGTACGAGCTGGAGAAGCAGGACATCTATCCCGCGCCGGGATACTCGTGGAAACGATTCTTCCGGAACCAGGATGGGCTCGTGAATATCGGAGTTCATCGGGATCTCCGCGAGGCGATCAAGGGCGCCGAGGCCGTCATTTTCGCGGTGCCGCACGAGCCGTACCTCGACCTCAGACCCGAATCGATCGTCAAGTGGGCGGGGGGGCCGCTCGCCGTGATAGACTGCTTCGGGATTCTGCCGGATGAGGCCATTCGCCGGTACTTCGAGCTCGGGTGCGAGGTGAAGGCGCTGGGGCGGGGGCATATCCAGCACATCAAGAAGGCGGTGGGATCGAAGAAGCATCGTTGATTTCAATACGAGCCGTATTTTTTCCTACCATGTCGAACTTCGATCCCCGATTCACGGTGTGATGCGGTATAAAACACTCTCCATGAAATTCTATTTGGATAACCGAAAACTGGAGTGAATGCCACGAGTGGGTTCGGGGAAGACTTATGAGAAAAGAAGCTTGAAGAAATCATAGTATCACTATATCCTCGAGTTGCGGTCCATTATCCCAATACCTGGATTCTCAGTTATCACCCGAAGGGAGTTTCGTTATGAAGCGCGCTGTTGCAGTTTACGTCCTTCTCGTTTGCACGGTATTTCTTGGTGAGTCGCACGCAACCGAACTTCTGCAGTTTCCGGGCTTCGAGGCGGGGTGCGGTGGTGCGCCACCACCGTTTCCATGGATGAGACAGTGGAATCCGTTAGATGCAGGTGCGCTCACAACGACATCAGCCGCCCGAACGGATGATTGTGGTCTCTGGACGTACACCGCTGAAACGAGCGATCACTCGTTCTGCTATATATATCAGAGCCTGGGCGCCGTGCAGGGTCAGATCTTCAAGGGGCAGGCGTATGCGCGTGGAGTGCCCGAGTCTAGCGGTGGTTCATGGGTTTCCGGTTCATTTGCCTGTGTCCGCGTCAGTTTCTTGGATCCGGGCGGCGCGACGATCGCCTCGTACGAGAGTTCCCGCGTCACCGAGGCCGACGATTCCTGGGATTCGCTTGCCGTGGTGACCGATTCCGCGCCCCCAGGTACCGACTCGGTTCAGTTCGCGCTGCACATCGAAAAGAAGGCCGGTATATCCGGCCAATCCGTTGCAAACTTCGATGATTGTTCGTTGATTGAGGTGAACGTTCCCGCAATCCGCGTATCGGTGGGCGCGCTCGGATTCGGTCTCGATATCGACACTCAGACCTTTACGATCGAAAACGCGGGATCGGGAACCCTGACGTGGAGCATTACAAAGGACGCTGAATGGATCGTGCTTTCCAATGAAACTGGTGAGACGACGACGGAGGTGGATTCCGTTACGGTCACGATAAACAGAGCGGTGCTATCCCCCGATGAACGCATGTTTCACGGCTCGATGTATATAGACTCCAACGGTGACAGCACGGTTGTCGTTGTCTATGTCGAAGAGATCGATCCTCTTCCGACCGTGCCGCAACAGCCGGCACGCGTCTGGACTGAGGGGTATCGTATAAAGCTTCAGGATAGAATGCCGGATGGTTCGCTCGGCATTCCGCGTCCCTACCATATACGGGGTGCGTGCTGGTCGCCCGCGAGCGTCGGCACCCCGAACGATCGTTACGCCCGGCAGGCGGAGTATGCAACGTGGTACCGCCTCGATCTGCAGATGATGAGTGAGATGAATGCGAACACGGCGTATGTCTTGATAGACTTCGATACAACGGCAACATCATTCGATATCCTCGATTATTGTTACTACAACGAGATCATGGTGATCGTGACGGTCGACTGGGACGGCACCTACGACCTCGATCGGCTCGATGCGGTCGTCCAGTCGTATAAAAACCACCCCGCGATACTGATGTGGGCGATCGGGAACGAATGGAATATCAATTATTACCATGGAGCATTCGAAAGTATCTGGGATGCCGCCGCGGCGACGGATGCAGCCGCAAAGAGGATCAAGGGAATGGACGCGGATCATCCGGTGGCCGCTATATACGGTGAAATAGAGATACTACCGCATCAACCACTCGCATACACCGACAGCATCGTGAATACGATATGTAGCGATGTCGATGCATGGGGGCTTAACATATACCGCGGAGCAACGTTCGGAACACTGTTCACACAGTGGAAATCGATTTCCACGAAGCCGATGTTCATTTCAGAATTCGGAACGGACGCGTTTCGAACACTGAGGCCGGATTCGCCTACAATCCAGGGGTATGTCGATGAAGCGATGCAAGGCGAGTTCATTGCCGGATTGTGGGGGGAAATCCACGATAACCTCTCGTGTTACAATCTGATCTATGTATGTGCCGGGGGAACGGTCTTCGAGTGGTGCGATGAGTGGTGGAAGACCGGGCTGCCCGGTGTGCATGAACCACATGGGTATTACACGTATTGGAATTTATTTGCGTTCCCGGATGCATTCGGGAATGAAGAATATTTCGGAATCGTAAACATCGACAGATCGGTAAAGGAATCATACATCCAGTTCAAGTACGATTATTCGATTCCACCGAGTGAGGTTGAAAAAAATGATGAGGCCCCGTCGGTTCTTGAGATGGAAAGCTTTACCCTGAACTGGATTACTGGTCGGGAAACGAGTATAGGCGAGGTGTCACTCTGGATCCCGGTACGATCAAACGTTGCGGTTTCCGTCTATAACGTCCAGGGAAGGTTGGTGAGATCTCTGTTCAGTGGTGCGCTCCCCGGCGGCAGGCACGCTCTCGCATGGGATGGATGCAACTCTCGTGGTAGCACGGTGGCATCAGGCGTCTATTTTTGCAGGGCATCGGTGAACGGCAAGGCGAAGGCCGTGAAAATAATTATTGTTAAATAATAGATATACGAGTCAAGGACGGGTGGTAGGGAGCAGTATGGTGCACCGGCGATAAAATTTTTCAAGGCAATCAAGCAGAATCTACACAACTTATTTCAATTCAATAGCTTATCCATCATCATTCCTATTGAAAAAAAAGTAACATTTCTCTTGACACGTGGGGGCTTGTGGGATAAAGTGGGACGAAATGGTAGAAGGTGTCTAAAAGAAACAACTTATGGGACGATCTGATCAGTCACATCTACCAACCCGGAGTATAACAAATATCGATGATCACACGATAGAAGAAATAGAGCAGCCATGCAGAATTTCTTGGGAGAAATTGAATGCACCCTGGATGCCAAAGGCCGCTTGATGATCCCCGCAAGGTTCAGGCACCTCGTACCGGAAGATACGGGCAGCATGTACGTGGTTTCGATGGGCAAGGAGAGGTGCCTGAACCTCTTCCCCTTGCGGGAATGGAATGAAATAATCGTCAGCAAGCTGCACGAAATGCCTCCCGGCCCCGAGAAGCGAAACGCGATCCGTTACTTCAGCAGCAGGTCGAGCACGCTCAAGATCGACAAGACGGGCAGGGTCGCTGTTCCATCCCAGTTCCTCGCGGTGATCGGAAGCCCCAAAAAGGTCATGGTGGTCGGCGCCCTGAACTTCATGGAGATATGGTCCCTCGACGATTATCGAACGAGTACCGAAGCGATGGATGATGCGTTCCGCGAAAGCGGATTCGAGTACTAGGGGATGTCGATGAAGATATACCGGTCGAAGAAAGACGGCGTTACCGTGTGGCGGCTCTCCGGCGTGGTGGAGAGGATGGATGCGGTGAGTCTCGTGCGCGCCATGAAGGGAGCGGGGAAGCGTCTTCGCGGCTGCCACGTACTCGATTTCACCGACGTCGTGCACGTCGATTACCATGCGTTCCGGGTGCTCGAGGAACGCATTCCCCCCGGAGGCGGGATCGTGCTGAGCGGTCTCAGCGACTATGTACTCGACATATTCGCCTTCGCCCGGCGGAAACGGCATCTCACCGTCTACAACGGCTGGCGGGAGGCGCTCCAGCATATCAGGTTCGATCGCGGGAAGATGCTCTCGCCCACCGCACATAACTTTGCAGGATTCAAGTGATATGGAGCACTACGTACGTGTACCACACACCGGTCATGACCGACATCGTCACCGCGTTTCTCCTGGAGAAACCGGGATCGTGCTATATCGACGCCACAGTCGGGACCGGGGGACATACGGAGGCGCTCTGTGCGGCGGGCGGGGATCGGATTACCGTTACCGGCATCGATCGAGATCGATCCGCTCTTGAAAAGGCTCGATCGAGGCTCGCCCCGTTCGGGGCTCGTGTGACCCTCGTATGCGGTAACTTCCGTGACGCCAGGGAACTCGTCGGTAATAGAGGATGTGACGGATTCATGCTTGATCTCGGTCTTTCGTCATTTCAGCTGAGCGACACGACCCGCGGGTTCAGCTACCTGCAGGACGGGCCGCTCGACATGGCCATGGGGGAGGATGGTCGTTCCGTCCGGAACCTGTTGGCCACGGCGGGCGAGAGGGAGATCGGGCGGATCCTCAAGGAATACGGTGAAGTGAAACGGAGCAGGGCGGTCGCACGGGTGGTTGTCAAGGCGCGGGAGCGGAAACGGATCGAACGAACGCACGAACTAAGGGCGGTGGTTGAGATGGTGATTCCGCAAAGGGGCAAAATGGCCGTCCTGTCCCGTATATTCCAGGCATTTCGTATATGGGCCAACGAGGAGCTGGATAACCTGCGGGCGGTCCTTCCGGATGCGCTCGATCTCTTGAGGCCCGGGGGGCGTCTCGTGGTGATCAGTTACCATTCGCTCGAGGACAGGATCGTGAAGCGTTTTTTCAGGCGCGAGGAGCGAGGGTGTATCTGCCCCCCCGACATACCGGAATGCAGGTGCGGACGGATGCCGCGGCTTACGGTGCTTACGCCGAAGCCCGTGTTTCCTTCCGCTCGCGAGGTCGAAGGGAATCCGCGGGCTCGGAGTGCGCGTCTGCGCGTGGCCGAGAAGATTGCATGAATGCCCATAAGCCGGCACCGGCACGGACGCCTCCCGGTCCGCAACCGAGCCGTTCTATGAGAGCTGCGGCGCGGTTCCCGATTCAAATACGGAGAGGTTTCGCCATGAAGAAAATCAATCTACGTTCATTCGGCATTACCACTATTATCAAGAGGGCTCTCGAGGGAAATGTGAGTCCGTTCAACTTTGCCCTCGTTCTGGGATTTTTCTCGAGCCTCGTTATTCTCTACATAGCGCTGCACGTTCACTGTTACACGGTATCCGACGAAATCACCGGCAGCACCGAAACACGGGAGCTATTACTCGATCAGAACGCCTTTCTTACAGCGCGTTACAACGACCTCGTCTCCCCTGAGAGGATCATTCCACTCGTCGAGCAGATGGGCATGCAACCCGGTACACCGGAACAGGTGAGCAGGTTCGCCCTTTACGATTATCGTGGGCAGGAGAGCGAAGAGATGGAGCGGTGGGCGACGGTTACCACCGCAGAGGGTCAGATCGACAGAATGCGACTCAATGCGGTCGAGCCGGAGGGCAGATGACAAGGACATTTCCCAAATGGAGGTTGCGCTTTCTCACGATATTCCTCCTTTGCGCCGTCTCCGTTCTTGTCTACAAACTCATACAGGTTCAGATCCTCGAGCATGACTTTTATTACAGCAAGGCACAGAAGCAGTGGCACAGGAAGGTTGCCTGGTCCGCGAGGCGTGGAAGCATATTCGATCGCAACGGCCTTCCGCTCGCCGTGGCCCATCGTAATTATTCGGTCGGCATCACTCCCACGCATTTCCCCGGGAATCCGAAGACGGTGAGATGCTTCGCCGACATCCTGGGGATCACAACGGGAAAGCTCCGGAAGGCGCTGCGGAGGCAGGCCGTCTATGTCCCCCTCGGCAGGGATCTCTACCTGACCGAGGAGGAGGTCGAACAGGTTTCATTATACGCGGGGGTCCGGCTCGACCAGCATCACAACCGGTTGCATCCTTTCAAGGCGATCCCCGAGCCGCTCGTCGGGAAGGTGGACGATGGGGGAAAGGGAGTGGAGGGAATCGAGCTTTCCTTTCAGGAAATCCTGCAGGGTGAGGACGGCTGGTTCCTCACCAGCAGAGATGCGCTCGATTCCACATTCCACCTCGTCAGCGCGCCGGGGCGCAAACCGGTGAATGGACATGATCTGTATCTCACGATCGATTCGCGCGTCCAGAGTATCGTCGAGTTCGAGCTGGGACAGGCGGTCGAACGGTACCGCGCCTCAAGCGGCGTGGCGATCGTCCTGTGTCCGCATTCGGGAGATATTCTAGCGCTGTCCGAAAAGATCGGCACGAAGAAGACCGCCTCGATTGACGAAACGCCGGACAACGTTCTCCACTCGATAAGCTGCATGTACGAACCGGGATCGACATTCAAGCTTGTAACCCACTCGTACCTTCTCGATCGCGGTTTGGTCGAGCCGTACGACGTTTTCTACACCGAGGGCGGGAGTGTGGACTTCGATTTCGGCACCTTCAGCGACGATCATCCTGACGACAAGTGGTACTCGTTCAAGGAAACATTCGTGCAATCGAGCAATGTCTGCACCATCAAGGCGGTGAAGGACTGCGACCAGAACGATTTCTACCGCTACATGCTGCGGTTCGGTTTCGGCGCACGTACGGGAGTTGCACTCCCGGCCGAGTCGCGCGGCACCCTCCGAAAACCCGCGGATTGGTCGAGACGTTCCATCGCGAGTATCGCGATAGGGCAGGAGATCGGTGTCACCGCCCTTCAGATGGCGATGGCCTACTGCGCGCTCGCCAACGGGGGGGAGCTCCTCGTGCCGCGTATAGCCTTCGCTGCCAAGGACGAAAAGGGGCGTATCGTGCAGCGTTTTCCGGTGATCAAGGTCCGCCGCGTCTTCACGCCCGAGACGGCGGAGACGATCCGGGAGTTCTCGGCGGAGGTCGTCAAATCGGGTACCGGGAAAAAGGCCTCGGTCGAGGGAATCGCGGTGGCCGGTAAAACCGGTACATCGCAGAAGGCGGGCGAGCACGGATACGAACCGGGCAGGTACGTGGCGAGTTTCATCGGATTCGCCTCCCTCGACGATCCACGCGTCGTGTGCCTCGTGCTGCTCGACGAACCGGCGTACCCGTACTACTGGGGTGGTGAATCGGCGGCGATCGTCTTTTCAAACATCATCGAGGGGATATATCTCACAACCGACCTGCTGAAGTCGGATGACGCGCATCATGTCGCGCTGGGGTACGGCGGGGATGAAACCGTTACCGTTCCCAGCTTTCTCCGGTTGACGTACGGGCAGGCGCTCGATCTCGCTGCGAACAGAGGGTTGCGTATCACCTGCTCGCATGAGCGGGGTGTGTGCTTCTCCCAGATACCCGATCCGGGCGGTCCTGTGGAGTCCGGCGACGAGGTGCGGCTCCTCTTCGGGGATGGATTCGCTGAAGACGCCGCCCGTGTACGGGTGCCCGATCTCCGGGGGCTATCGGTCCGCGAGGCGCGCCGGCTGCTTATTGTATGCGGTTTGGGGGGATCTGTTTCAGGTTTCGGCGTCGTGGATCGACAGGATCCGGTCTCCGGGAGCATGGTCTCGCGAGGATCGAGTGTGTCGCTCGTCTGCTCGCCGAAGGCGCGTATAGCTGATGTGACGGCGAGGAGGTAACCGTTGCAACTTTCG
>CBFCXB010000091.1:0-8223 GCA_965601905.1 uncultured bacterium
AGCAGACGGGCACATCTACCCATCCGCCTCACAACTGCATATCGAACCATTTGCAAGCATTCGATTACCAAACATACATCAAAGGATCAAATTGTCAATCTTTCTTTTCTAAAACCGCCAGTGCGCTCTCCCGGTCACGGTGGAGCTGCGCCGCGAGCTCGGCGGGGCCGGGAAACGTTCGTTCCCTTCTCAGGAACGCCAAACAGTGCACGCGCAGACGCCGTCCGTACAGGTCGCCGGAGTAATCGAAGAGGTGTACCTCGATCCGTTTCTCCCCGCCGGCATGCAGGGTCGGCGCAGCGCCGACATTCATCATGCCGCCGTGCGTCGCCTCTTCCACGTCTACCTCGACAGCGTAGACCCCATCGGCGGGAAGAAGCTTGTTAGAGGCAGGAACCGCCACGTTCGCCGTGGGGAATTCGAGACCCCGTCCCAATCCCTCGCCCCGCACGACATCCGCATCGAAAAAGTAGTGCCCGCCGAGGCAGCGTGCAGCCTGTTCGATCCTGTGCTCCAAGATGGCCCGCCGGATCTTGGTACTTGATATCACGCTGCCGCCCAGGACGATCGGCCCAACGACCGTTACCCCGAATCCGGCGTTTCTCCCCGCCTCGACAAGCTGATTCTGTGCACCACGCCGTCCTCTCCCCAAGTGAAAATCGTACCCGATGACGAGGTGGACCATTCCCAACCGGTCGACGAGTCTCCGGTCGATGAAGTCACGGTACTCCATCCGCGCTACTTTCCGGGTGAACCGCTCGACAAAGATCAGATCGATATCGAACCGTTTCAGAAGGGACAGTTTCTCGTCCAGCGTCGTGATAAGCGGCGGCGCCATCTCGGGATGCGTCACACACAGCGGGTGCCGGTCGAAGGTGATGAGAATCGAGCGTTTCGCCCCTGTTTCCTTCTTCTTGGCCGCCAGCGAGCGGATAACCCTCTGGTGTCCCAGATGCACACCGTCGAATACCCCGATGGTGATTACCGTGTCTTTCAACGGATGCCGGCCGGCACTCATACTGGTGAGGATTTCGGTCACGACCGCTCCCCCGCATTACGCCGTTCGCCGCCGGGCGTATCCCTGAACACGCGTCGGATCTTCAGTATTCCACCCGGGGCCACGTCGCAGATCGCGCCGAGACCGCCATCGGGCCTCAAGAGCCGCACCAGGTTCACTCCCTGGTGCACACCTCCCGGTGGATGCGGGATGGCGCCGTGCAGAAGATCGCGCGCCTGCCTCGCCGATATCTCCAGTGCGGGCAGGTGCCGTATGGCCTCGGCTAGGGTATATCCCGACTCCGCATCGAGCCGATCGAACGCATCGTCGGGGGCGGCCTCCTCGATTGTAAAATGTCCGATCCGTGTCCGCACGAGGCTCTGCAGATGGGCGGGGACGCCGAGGGCCTGCCCAATCTCCTCGGCTAGCACACGGACATACATTCCCCGTGAGCAGAACACCTCCACGCGGAAGACGGGAAGTTCGCACCGGGTGAGGGTGATTTCATACGTTTCGACTTTCCGCGGCGTCCGCTCGATACAGCGCCCCCTGCGGGCAAGCATATAGAGAGGTGTTCCCTTGTGCTTCAGAGCGGAAAACATCGGCGGCACCTGGGTACGCTTTCCCACAAAACGGGGCAGGACATTCTCGATTTCCCGCTGCGTGATACCTCTCCAGTCACCCTGCTCCACGACCGTTCCCGTGGCATCGTTCGTGTCGGTCGCCTCGCCCAGCTTGATATCGGCGACGTACCGTTTCGGAAGATCCATGAGGAAATTTGAAAGCTTCGTCGCTTCACCGGTGAGCAATAGAACCAGCCCCCGCGCCTGCGGATCGAGCGTTCCGGAATGCCCCACTTTTCCGGCGGAGACCACCGCCCTGAGCCGACGGATGCAGTCGTAGGTGGAGAGGCCCCGCGATTTATTGACAGGCAATACCCTATTTTCAAGAGTGGTATGCATCACTTCGGAATCCGCCGCACAGTATATGCTCTACGCGTCATCCTGCCCCTCGAGGAGGCGCTCGAGTCCCCCGATAATGACGGCCTTCGCTTCCTCGAGGGGACGATGCACGGTCAATCCCGCCGCCTTGCGATGACCTCCGCCCCCGAATTTCTCAGCGAGAGAGGCAACGTTGAAGCTGTTGCATGACCGGAGACTGATCCTGATCTCGCGGGGACCGATCTCCCTGAGCAATGCGCTCAGCTCGACATCGTCGATCGAGGCGGCGTAATCGACGAATCCTTCCGTATCCTTCAGCGACGCCCCTGCCCGCCCGAGCATCTCGCCCGTGACGACGAGCACGGCGATCCTTCCATCGCCGTGCACCTCGAGAGATGACAAGACCATGGAGAGGAGCTTCAGCGTCACGACGCTGTTCATGTAGATGTACTCCCGCGCAAGCTCGTAGGGGTGCGCGCCGCGCTCGACCAGTCGCGCCGCCGTCTCAAGAGCCTCCGCATTGGTATTCTGGAACTTGAATCCTCCGGTATCCATCAAAATGCCGAGGTAGAGCGCATCGGCGATCTCCGGTGTGATCGCCCCGGGCGCCTCGCAGGCGAGGTACCGGTACACCAGGACCGCCGCCGCCGCCGCGTGCTCATCGACGACATTGACAGTGCCGTAACGCGCGTTCGTGGGATGGTGATCGATATTGACGATCTTCCGCTCGTTGTCGCGCCCCCCGATAACCTCGGTGCGGTCCGTCGTCGGCGAGTCCAGCGCGACAATCACCTCGTATTTCAATTCCGAAATCCTCTCGGCCGGAACGAACAGATCGAACCCCGGCAGCCGCTTGTAGGATTCGGGGATCTCGCCGGCAGCAAAGCAATGAACCTCCCTGCCCCGTCCTTCGAGAAAACGGGCAATTGCCAGCATGGAACCGATGCAGTCCCCGTCGGGATCGACGTGACCGGTGACGAGAAACCGCCGGCGGGAGTCCACGATGGATGTTATCGCAGCAAACTCGTTTTTAAACGTCTCCTCACGCATTTTCGTCTTCGTCTTCCCGTTCCATCTCCTCATCGCGGATCGTCTGGATAAGAGACTCTATCTCCATGGCCCTATCGAGGGAGACATCGTAGATAAAGGTGAGCTCGGGTATGACACGCAACCGCAAATGGCCGCGAATCTGCTTCCTGATGAAACCGCTGCAGCTCTTGAGACCCGCCTCGACATCGGACAGGTTCCCGCTGCCGCCGATGATGTTGTACAGGACCCTCGCGAGGCTGTAATCCTTCGATGTCTCGACGCGCGTTATCGAAACATTCGCCACGCGCGGATCCTTGACTCTCCGCACCAGGATCTCCGCGATGAGCTGGTGAATCGATTCCTCGACACGCGCCTTCTGTTTCTCGCTCATCGGGCCACGCCCCCCTCGTGATCAACACAATTCCTTCTCGCATTCGAGAAGTACTATCCGGTGATCCGATTCGAGAAACGATACGATGGTCTGGATCGTCTTATCAGCACCGCGCCTCCCCGAGGAGACGGTGACGAGTCCCAGCTCACTGCGCTGCCACTTGTTCTGATAGGCCGTTTCGCACAGGGCAACATTGAATTTATTGCGAAGTCTCGCCTTGAGACTGTTGAGGACAAATCTCTTTTCCTTCAGCGATGTACAGCCCGGCAGGAGAAACTGGACCTTCAGGCGCGCAACTATCACGAGGAAATCCTCCGCAACTACTGAATCGTCCTGCTCTGGGCAACTTGCTCGTAAATTTCCAGCGAATCCCCTTCCTGAAGATCATCGAAACCGTCGATCCCGATACCGCACTCGAATCCAGCCTGGACCTCTTTCACATCATCCTTGAATCGCTTGAGCGATGAAATCCTTCCCTCGTGAACGGCATCGCCATCTCGCCTGACCCTGACATGCGCGTTGCGAAGAACCGTCCCCGACTGCACGTAACAACCGGCAATATTGCCGATTTTTGATACCTTGAACACCTGGCGAACCTCGACCTCACCGATCTCGTGCTCGACGATCACCGGTTCGAGCAGTCCCGACATCGCGGCTTTGATGTCATCGATAGCCTGATATATAACGTCATAAAAACGTACATCCACTTTTTCTGTCTTCGCCAACTGCGAGGCGGGGGGCGCGGCGCCCACGTGAAATCCGATTACGACCGCATTCGAGGCTGAAGCGAGCAGCACATCACTCTCGTTGATCAGGCCGACCGCCTTGTGTAGAACATTGACCTTCACCTCCGCCGTGTCGAGCGAAAGGAGACTGTCGACCAGTGCTTCCAGTGAACCATCTGTATCGGCCCTGATGATGAGATTGAGCTCCTTGACCCGCCCCTCCTGTATCTGGCGGTAGAGATCCTCGAGGGTGATACGCGTGGCGATACGCCGTTCCTTTTCACGCTTCAGCTGCTGGCGCTTACCGGCGATCTCCCGCGCCGTCCGCTCATCCTCGACCTCGACGAATGCATCCCCCGCCTGCGGAATTCCGTTACAACCGAGCACAACGACCGGCGTGGCCGGCGGTGATTCTTCGACCCTCTTGCCGCGTTCGTTGAGCATCGCACGCACGCGGCCCGAGTAATTACCCGTGAGAAAAACATCTCCCATCTTGAGCGTGCCCTGCTGCATGAGAACCGTGCAAACGATACCCCGCCCTTCCTCCTTTCGCGCCTCGAGAATCACACCCCGCACCTCCGCTTCGGGGTCGGCCTTGAGCTCCATCATTTCCGACTGAAGGAGTACCATCTCGAGCAGGTGCTCGATGCCGTCGCCGCGCTTCGCCGAGATGGAAGCCGCCATGACGTTGCCCCCAAATTCCTCGAGTATAATATTCTGCTGGAGAAGATCCTGCTTGACCTTGTCGGGATTGGCATTGGGGAGATCGATCTTGTTGATGGCGACGATGATGGGAACGTCGGCGGCGCGCGCATGGTTGATCGCCTCGATCGTCTGTGGCATCGGCCCGTCGTCGGCCGCCACGATGAGAATGACGATGTCGGTTACCTGGGCCCCGCGCGATCGCATCGCGGTGAACGCCTCATGGCCGGGAGTGTCGATGAACGTGATCTTCTTGTTTTGCACATCGACCTCGTACGCACCGATATGCTGCGTGATGCCGCCTTTCTCGCCGGCGATGATATTGCTCTTTCGAATCGTATCGAGAAGGGACGTCTTTCCATGGTCGACATGGCCCATGATAGTGACCACGGGAGGGCGGCTCTGCATGCGCGCGGGCTCGACACCCCGTTTCTCCTTGAGTATCTCTTGACCGTATTCCGTGGCGAACTCGATCCTGAAGCCATACTCGTCCGCGATCATTATCATCGTGTTGGTATCGAGGCGCTGGTTGATCGTCACCATGAGCCCCATGTCGAGACACCGCTGAATCAGCTTTGTCGATTCGACGCCGAGTTGCTGGGCGATTTCCGCGACGGTGGAGAACTCGGGCAGCGACACTGTCTTCGAATCCTCAACAACGTCGACCGCCGCCTCCTTGCGCTTGCGTCGTTTCGATTTCCTCGTAACATCGAGCTTCGCCAGGGTTCTCTTGACACTCTCTTTGACCGCCTTTTGATCCGCCTCCCGGCGTTTTTCCTCGCGCTTCGTCCGCCGTCCCTTTCCCTTTCGCTCGGCCTTACCCGGCTTTGGCTTCTTGGCCCTTTTCGTGACCTCTTTCCTTGCCTCAGCCTTGACGCGCTTGATATGCTGCTCGATGAGCATCTCGACAGCTTCATCCACCGTGCTCATATGGCTCTTGACCGTGATCCCCTCCTTGATGAGGATCTTGATCAATGCCTCGCTGGAGATATCGTACTTCCGAGCAAGCTGGTATACCCTAACCTTCGCCAAAAGAATTCAACTCCCTTCATGCATCTCTCTTCTCGTCCGGCTCGGATGGCTTCTCCTCAACGGGCTCCTCTTCCGGGGACTCCTCCGTGATTTCCTCCTCCGCAGCTTCCTCTTCATCGGACTCCACCTCGGCTGGCTCTTCACTCCCGGACTCCTTCTCCGCACCTTCCTCCTCCGATTCCGGTTCCTTCTCATCGAGATTCTTGAAGAGATCCTCGGCGGTCAACTGCACCTCTTCTTTCTCGGCCGGTTTCTCTTCGCCGAAGATCTTATCACCAAACAGTGGTTTTACCTCTATGGCGGTCTTTTCCTTTTCCTTCTCGAGAAGTTCCTCGAGCGCCTTGTTCAGCTCCTCCATTGTTTCCGAAGCTGTTTTCTTGAGCTTCAGGGCCGTCTTTTCGCCGATCCCTTCTATCATGATCAGTTCATCCATCGATGTCTTGTAGAGCTTCTGCACCGTCAACACACCTATATTCTTGAGCTTCTGGGCCAAGCGTGACGTCACGCCGTACATCTCGGAGATATCCATCTGCAGCTTCTGCTCGAGCCGATCCTTCCGCTCCACCTCCTTGACCGTGGTGAGATCGATCTTCCAGCCGGCCAATCGCGAAGCGAGACGTACGTTCTGGCCCTCCCTCCCGATGGCCAGCGAGAGCTGATCCTCCTCGACGATCGCAAGCACGTCCCCCTCGGCCTCGTTGAATCGCAGCGTCGAAACCTTTGCGGGCGCGAGCGCGCGAGAGACGAACTCCGTGGGATTATCGCTCCAGTTGACAATATCGATCTTCTCGCCGTGAAGCTCGTTGACCACTGCCTGGACCCGCGATCCTTTCATTCCGACACAGGACCCGACCGCGTCCACCTTCTCGCTTCGAGAGAAAACGGCGACTTTCGACCGCCCTCCCGGCTCGCGTGCGATGCTCTTGATCTCGACATCTCCGTCGAATATCTCCGGCACTTCCTGTTCGAACAGCTTTCGCAGAAACTGGTCGCTCGTCCGCGAGAGTATCACCTGGGGGCCCTTGGCCTCCTTGTCAACCTCGATGATGCAGGCACGCAGCGTGTCGCCCTGGTTGTAGCGTTCCTTCTTGATCTGCTCACGGAGCGGCAGATAGGCCTCGGCCCTGCCGATATTGACCAGAATGTTCCCCCGGTCGACCTGGCGGACCGTTCCCGCGACGATCAATCTCACTTTATCCTTGTATTCCTCGTATATCCGCTCACGCTCGGCCTCGCGTACACGCTGGGTGAGAACCTGTTTGGCCGTCTGGACCGCATTGCGCCCGAACTCCTCGATAGGCAGATCCTCCCGAACCTCCCCGCCGACCTCGGCTCCCTCGTCTATCTTCTTCGCGTCTGCGAGGGTCAACTCCGTTGCATCATCCTCGACCTCATCGACCACGCGGTAGACACGGAAGATCTCAAGCGTCCCCTTCGATTCATCGAGGTGCACCTGTATCTCCGAATCCTGCCCGAACTTGCGCTTGGCCGCCGAGATCAGGCTCGCCTTGATCGTCTCGACGAGTGTATTTTTATCAACCCTCTTCTCACGGATGATTTGAGTAAACGCTTCGACAAAACCGATATTCATCGTTTCTTTTCCCCCCTCACACGCGTATCCGGCATTCTAGTGCAGAGATATGCATGTGTCAAAATCTTTTCGCCGTTTCCCGGCGGTCTACGGCGTGTGGGCTCGCCTTTTCGCTTTCGTGCCCTTTGGAATCTCCCAGTTCTCGCCGTGGAGATTCGCCCTGCAAA
Organism: uncultured bacterium; assembly: GCA_965601905.1. Classification (GTDB taxonomy): domain Bacteria; phylum Krumholzibacteriota; class Krumholzibacteriia; order Krumholzibacteriales; family Krumholzibacteriaceae; genus DATKWS01. The sequence continues at coordinate 7,576 of CBFCXB010000091.1, forward strand.
TCGTACCGAATCCGATCAGCGTCATCTTCCCTCCCGTCTCGAGTGTGACGGCCTCTTCGTTCGCTTCGACGATGCTGCCGATCAGCGTTTCCTTCCCACCGCGGACGGCGGTATATTCGATCCGTGCCGTATGCCCTGTAAACCGTTTGAAGTGATCGGGTTTGGTCAACACCCTGTTGATCCCCGGAGAGGAAACCTCGAGATTGTACGGACCGGAAACGATCCCCTCCCCGTCGAGTATAAAACCGATCGCCTTGGACACCCGCACGCAGTCGTCGATCGTCACACCACTGGCGGGATGATCGATGAACAGCCTGATGATTCTCCTGCGCCCTCTGACGTGCATCTCGATCATGACGAGTTCGTACCCGAGGCTCTCGAGTTCCCTGCTCACGACATCTTTGAGGTGAACATCCGAATCCACGCGCACACTCCCTCGGCCTCTTCAGTAAAAATAAATGGGGCGACCCCGCCCCATTCGTCACTATCATACCTATCGCAAAACAGGCTGGAATGCAAGGAAAATATTTACACTCCGGCCCGGCCGCCGGCCGCCCCTATTCCTGCTGCCAGAGGTATTCCATCAGGACCCTGCCGACATCACCGAGACTCTCGCAGGAGCATTTATCGGGAGTATCATCGAGTGTG
>CBFCXB010000092.1:0-8220 GCA_965601905.1 uncultured bacterium
CTGCCAGACGGTGTCCGTGCGCTTTTTCCTTTATCGTCCGCCGCCCGTGGGCCTCGATCCGCTTTTGGGCTTCTCAGTCATGATCGCTGCTTCGCTTTCCCGGGCGGCACGCATTCGCCGGCGCCGCCGGCATTGGGATGGTTACGATTTTTTTGTTATTACCATCTTCGAGTAGTCCTTGTCCATGTCTTCCCGTTCGCAATAGGCGAGGGCCCCCGTCCGGCACGCCTCGACGCACGCCGGCGCCGCTCGATCGGGACAGTGATCGCATATCAGGGCTATGCGGAGGCCTCTGTGCCGGACAACCGCCCCGTACGGGCATGCCTTGACGCAGGTCCAGCATCCGGAGCAGCGCTCGCGGTCGATGAAGATCTTTCCCGTCCCTTCATCCCTGTGGATGCATTCCTCGGTGCAGGCCTCGATGCACGGCGGATCGTCGCAATGGCGGCATTGAATCGCGATGGCGCGCGCCGGGGGACCTTCTTCCCCGTTATCGAATACCCTGACGCGGATCCTCTGCACGGGCGGTGGTTCCTCGCGAAGCGCGTCCACGAGGTTTTTCGATTCCGAATGCGCCACGGCACACGCGAGCTCGCATGCTCTGCATGCCAGGCAATTCTCGATGAGGCAGTAAATCCTTTTCACCCGAACAGGTCCTATGGTTGATGCGAATCAACGGCGGAGCAGCCTGCTCACTTCGGAAAGCCGGTGGAATGTCTTGTCGGACAGCTCGACGGAACGCGATCCGGTGCCGCAGCTCGGCGTGATCAGGCATCGGTCCCATAGCACATTCTTGTCGATCCCTTTGCCCGCCAGGTTTCCGATCAGCCGTTCCAATCTCTTGACGATCGACTCCGGGGTCTCGTCGTTGATTTTTTCCGAAGTGGGAATGATTCCCCATGCGAGCACGCCGCCGCCGTTCAGGAATTCGTTTACCTCGTCGGGGTAGTAGCCGATCGTCTCCCCGTATTCGTACGCGTCGAAATTGATGATGTCGACACCGGCGTCGATGAGGATCGTCCACTCGGTATTGCCGCAGCAATGCGAGCCCGCGACGGCGCCTTCTTCGTGGATCGCATCGATCACCTCGCCGAGGTAGCGTACGATGTCGGATCGCTGAACGCTGACGTAGGTGGATGAACCGAAGGCGGAGAAGATCGGTTCGTCCACGAAGCAGATCTGCTCGAATCCGAAGGGTCTGAACCTGTCGAGCAGCCACCGTGCCTTCATCACGATACACTTCACCACGACATCACGGAAAATGTCGTTGTAGTAAATGGATCTCTTGTTCTCGTCCACGCGGTTGAGCCCGAATGTAACGGGCCCGGTCACCTGACTCTTGAGGTACCTGATCGAGGAGCGGTCGATTGTCGAAAGTTTCTCCTCCATGTGGTATATGCCCCGGCTGAAGGCGGGGGAGATCTTGAAATAATCGAGGTTCCCGGATAGGAAGTTTTCATAGAACCTCTCGAGATCGCCGGTGATGTCGCCGCCCGTGTCGAAGTATATCCGCCGGCCGGCCTCGTCCACCACGGCGCACGGCATCCCCTCGCTGTACTGGATTTCCATCTGCTCACGGAAATCGGTGTTTGGCAGTTGGGGCCATATGGGAATTTCCGGCATCGACCGCAATATAATGTCGCAGGCCGTTTCCGGGTCCGTGTGCGGGAAGCTGCCGATCGCCGTCGCCATGCATTTCGGGTCAAAACGCACCATGCACCTCGTTACCCTTTCGCGGCGGTACGTGCCGTGTTGATAGCTTTGTAGAGGCTATCGAATTCCATTTTCAGACTCCTGTCAATGGAATCTATCAACGGTCTCCGGAGCAGGTCCGAATCCCTGATGATCTCGTGATACGAGATCATGCCGAGGAGCGCGTTCTCGGGGAACCGTGAACCGATCCATTCCCTCTGCTCGTTGTTCTGGATCTTGTTTCCGATGATCCCGATATCTTGAATTCCTATCTCGCCGCCCAGTTTCATGATCGTTCTCGCGGTTTCGACGCTCCGGGATCCGGGCTCGACGACGATCAGCATCCGATCGACGTACTTGGCGGTGGCCCGACCCAGGTGTTCGATGCCCGCCTCCATATCGACGATGACGACCTCATTGCGATGCAGGATGATCTCGGAGAGGAGGTTTTTCAGGAGGACGCTCTCCGGGCATGCGCACCCGCCCTCACCCTTCCGTATCGCTCCCATGACCAGCAACTTGATGCCGCGAAATTCGGCACTGAATTTCCCCGGGATGTCATCGACGGTGGGATTCATCTTGAAGAGCTGCCCGAACCGTTTCGGTTCCGCTCCCGTTCGTTCCCGTATCAGGCTCCGTTGCTCGGAGATCGGTAGAATCGACGAGGCCGCATCGGGCGGCATGCCGATCGCGGATGCCAGATTGGCGTCCGGATCGGCGTCGACGGCGAGCACCGTGTAGCCGTCGTTGCTGAAGTAGTGGGCAAGAATGCCTGCTATCGTGGACTTGCCGGTCCCACCCTTGCCTGAAATCGCCAGCTTCATGTCACCTGCACCGTGCGTTTTGTTCGATCAACACATCCGGGATCTATTGTTGAAAACGGCTACCGGCAAAATCGATCCGTGCGCATTGCAGATTCGGAGCGATTTAGCTCTCTCGAAATAGAGCTGAATTATATCGTATTTTATGCAATTTATCAACATCCGACCGGAGAGGCAGGGCAAAAAAAATGACATTTGCCCCTTGTGTTCGCCGCGAATAGTAGTATAATAAACTCCGATATGGATGGATTGAGGATTGAATATTTTTTGTTCTCGGGATAAAGACGATAAACGAAACCTGCCGCGTTGATCATCTCTATTAGGGCACATGATTTTCTTCCTGGAAATCTATCTGTACTTGATCGAACTAAGGCCATTAGGAGGCTAAAGTGAAGATTTATGTAGGCAATCTGTCTTACGACACGAGCGAGGACGACCTTCGGAAGGCGTTCGAGGCTCACGGTCAGGTCGATTCCGTCGCCATCATTTCGGACCAGTACTCGGGCCGGTCAAAGGGTTTCGGATTCGTCGAAATGTCCAACGAAACGGAAGCGAAGGCTGCAATGGAGAGCCTGAACGATAGCGATTTGCAGGGACGTACGTTGAAAGTCAACGAGGCCCGCTCTCGCAATGGAGGTCAGCGCGGCGGCAACAAGGGCGGCTTCAGGCGTAACTTCTAGCGCGCCCATCCAGGATTGAAAGTATCGGCGGCCGCTGGCAGGTCGGCTCGCTGAACGTCACAAGAGCGAGGGGAACCGTTTGCCGGTTTCCCTCGCTCTTGTTTTTACGCCAAGTTTTCACGCCGAGGATAAGTGGGGCCGGAGAAATTCGAGGGCAAATGCCTATAGCCCTGATCGTTCAATGACGGATTGACATGATTATTGTCGATAACATAACAAAGAGCTTCGGCACCCAGGAGCTGTTCAGGAACGCGGGATTCAGGCTCAACGCCAGGGAACGGGTGGGACTGGTCGGCAGGAACGGGCACGGCAAGACGACGCTGCTGCGCCTTACCATCGGCGAGGAAGATGTCGATTCGGGGACGATCAGCATACCCAAGGCGTATTCCATCGGGTACGTCCGGCAGGAACCGGAATTCACCGAGGGCACCGTATTGAAAGAAGGGTGCATGGGGTTGCCGGCGGGCGAGAGGGGGGATCGCTGGAAGGTCGAGAAGATACTGGCCGGATTGGGCTTCACCGCGAGCGACATGCAGAAACATCCATCACAGATATCCGGCGGATTTCAGATACGATTGAATCTTGCCAAGGTCCTCGTGCGCAACGTCGACCTGCTCCTGCTCGATGAGCCCAATAATTACCTGGATATCACATCGATCAGGTGGCTGACGCGGTACCTGAACGCCTGGAAGGGTGAGTTGATACTGATCACGCACGACAGAAGTTTTATGGATAACGTGGTTACCCATACGATGGGGATCTACCGCAGGACCTTCCGGAAGATCAGGGGAAACACCGGCAAGCTCTACTCCCAGCTCGCCATGGAAGAAGAGGTCTACGAAAAGACCAGGCTGAAGGATGAGAAGAAAAGAAAAAAATCCGAGGAATTCATACGGCGGTTCAGGGCCAAGGCGAGGCTGGCGGGACTCGTGCAATCGAGGATCAAGGCCCTCGAGAAGCAGCAGAAGCTGGAGAAGCTGGAAAAGGCGAAGGACCTCGATTTCTCTTTCACGTCGAGACCCTTCAACGGCAAGCCGGCCATGATTGCCAGGAACATATCGTTCGGATATGACCCTGACCACCGTCTTTTCTCCGATCTTTCATTCACCGTAGGACCGAATGACAGGATCTGCGTGGTCGGGAAAAATGGCAAGGGCAAGACGACGCTTTTGAAAATGCTGGCGGGAAAGCTGGATCCCCTTTCGGGTGAGGTGTCAATGAACATGACTGCGAGGGCCGCATATTACGAACAGGCGGATATCAACAGCCTCATGGGGGACAGGACCGTACTCGATGAGATCATGTATGCGGATCCGGAGGTCACCCAGCAGAGGGCAAGGAACATCAGCGGGATGATGATGTTCGAGGGTGACAATGCACTGAAAAAGATACGTGTGCTCTCCGGAGGCGAGAAAAGCAGGGTGATGCTCGGCAAGATAATAGCGACTCCGGTAAACCTCCTGCTGCTCGATGAACCGACCAACCATCTCGACATGGAAGCATGTGACGCCCTGCTCGAGGCGATAAATGATTTCGACGGAGCGGTCGTGATGGTTACCCATAACGAATTGCTGCTTCATGGCCTTGCCGAGAGACTGATCGTGTTTCAGAGGGGAGAGGCGAGTGTGTACGAGGGGAGTTATCAGAATTTTTTGGAGACCGGGGGCTGGGATGACGAGAAGACTGGGATTGCCGGTGATGCGGATGAGAAGAAGTACGGCGGGAAGGTGGACAGGAAAAAGAAAAAACAGCTGCGCGCGAAGATTGTCAGCGAACGGGCGAAAACGCTCAAACCGCTGGAACGGCGGATCAGGGATCTGGAGAACTCGATAGTACGGACGGAGGCCGAGCTCGGGGATCTGTATGAAGCGATTAATGCGGTTTCGCAGGAAGGTGACAACGTGAAGATCGCCCGGTTATCCCGGGAGATACATTCCTGCGAAGAGAAGATCGGGGCATCCTTCGAGCGGCTGGAGATCGCGCACCGGGAATATGAAAAATTCAAAGAGCTGTTCGAGAAGCGTATGGAAGCGTTCGATGGTTCATAGAGGGACGGGTACGGGCACGCGGTGATGGGCCGCACCATTGGCGGCATGGTCGATGTCCTCTATGACGTTATTTCCGGTCCCGCCGGCACGCGGGACTGGGACCGTATGCGCTCGCTCTTCACCCCCGATGCCCGCATGATGGCGGGGTCGTGAGGTGGGTTTGAAAGTTGAATAGCATTGGTGACGGCTTTCAGGGATCGGTAGCGGCTGTATCGGACGTGCCCACCTGTCTCCCGCCTTCAATGAAGTTATAAGCGTTGCTAATAACAGGACGGTATGGTATTGATGGACGAATTCTTGACGGTCGATACTGTTCTTTAACGATAAGAACCATAAATATGCGGCAGACGAAGCGCACGTTACCCAGCCTCTTTCTGCTGGCCCTCAGCGTCCTGATGATCGAGGTATGCCTGACGCGGATTTTCTCGGTGCTCAGCTGGCATCATTTCGCCTATCTGATCATCAGCCTGGCGCTACTGGGATTCGGCGCGGCCGGGAGCTACCTGACGGTCTCCCGGCGTTTCGCCGACCGGGAGATCGATGCGGCACGGCTGGGTCATTTCGCATGGCTGTTCGCCCTGACCTTGATAGGGGCCGTTATTCTCGTCAGCAAAATTCGATTCTATCCCCTGGATATGGTGCTGCTGCGGGATTACAGCAACGTCGTGAGTCTCGTGGTCCTGTATCTGATCGTCGGGATACCGTTCTTCTTTGCGGGAGTGTGTATCGGGCGGATCATAGCCCTGGCGGGAGACCGGGTGAATCTGTTCTATTTCGCCGATCTGACGGGCGCCGGTGTCGGCGCCCTTGTCGGTTTGCTGGTGATCAACCGGGTGGGCGCGGTTTCGGGCGTGTTCCTGGGGGCGGCGCTGGCCGCCCTGGCGGCGTGCATCCTGGGCGGCGGCGAGGCGGCGTGGAGGAGCTGGGCATACCGAACGACACTCGTCCTTTCTCTGGGGCTCGTGGTTCTCACGGCGGCAACCGATGTGCTGCCGTTCTATTATCCGCCCTCCAAGAGCCTCTTTCGTAAAGAGCACGAGGTTGAATATTCGAAGTGGCACGTGCTCGGGAAAATCGATATCACGCGTCCGGAGAAAGGATTCGCGACGTTCGGCGGCGCGCTGTCGCAGCAGCACCGGAAGAGTCCGCCGACGGTTCGTGGGATCTACCAGGACGGCGCCGCGCCGACCGGCATCATGCGCGTGGCCGGCGCGCCCGAGTCCTACGAGGTTCTGGGGAAATATCTCCAGGCGATCCCCTATATCGTCCAGCCGGCCGAGAGCGTGCTGGTGATCGGGATCGGTGGAGGAATCGACGGGTTGATAGCGCTCCACCATGGCGCGCGGCATGTCGTCGGCATAGATGTGAATCCCGTGACGGTCGACGCCGTTGAGCGGCGGTACCGCGAGGAGTGCCCCGCGCTCTGGGCGGACGGACGGTTCAGGATACAGGTGAGCGAGGGGAGGCATTATCTGACGTACCGCCGCGGCAGGTTCGACGTCATTCAGCTCTCGGGAGTGGACACCTACACGGCCCTGTCGGTCGGCGCGTATGTATTGTCGGAGAACTTTCTCTATACGACGGAGGCCATGGAGGATTACTGGAGCAACCTGACGGATGACGGCATTCTCTCCTTCTCCCGGTGGTTGTTCGATCCGCCGCGCGAGACGCTCCGGCTGGTCACCACGCAGCTCGCGATGCTGGACGGGCGGGGTGTGCGTATTGCAGCGACCAATCTGTTCGTTGTCTCCGGCGCATCGTGCTCCGGGTGCCCACCCTGGGCCGAGGTGCTGTTGAAGCGCTCACCGTTTACGGCGGAACAGGTGGACCGTCTCCTCGATTGGGCCGGGGACCGGGGTTTCAATGTGCTCTACGATCCGTTTCACACGCGATCCAACGTATTCGATGATTTGATTCGCGCCGATCATTCAACGAGGGTAAAGCTCATCGATGAGTATCACTACAACGTTTCACCGACATCGGATGACGATCCGTTCTTCTTCCAGTTCTATCGCTGGAGATCGCTGTATGATTATTTCGGCGGGGCCTCAAAGCCTGAGACGAGCGGCTATTTCATTACGCGCCGGCCGCTGGGCCTGTTGATACTGGCCGTCAGCATGTTGCAGATGGTGCTCTTGAGCTTTCTGTTCATCATCCTCCCGCTGTGGATGCGCCGCCGCTTCGGCTCACGGCGCCCGGGAATCGCCGGCGTGTTTCTCTATTTCGCGGCGCTTGGATTCGGATTCATATTCATCGAAATCGCCCTGCTGCAAAAATTTTCGGTCTTCGTGGGCGGGCCGGTCTACAGCATGGCGATCACGCTGGCCTCGATTCTCGTCTTTTCCGGTCTGGGCAGCCTTTTCGCAAGATCGTTCCATACGCGTCTGGTGCGCTGGATGATCATCGTGATCATCGCGCTGGTGATTGTCACTGCCTTTGAGATGAGTTTTCTCAACATGATAATGAAGCATCTGATGGGACTCGGGCACACGATGCGGTGTCTCGTTACGATTCTGGCGCTTGCGCCCCTCGCGCTATTGATGGGCATGCCGTTTCCCACGGGCCTGCGGATACTGCACCGGATCGATGAATCGATGCGGCCGTGGGCGTGGGGTGTCAATGCATGCGCGACCGTCATCGGCAGCATGCTCTGTGTGCTGTTGAGCATCCATGCGGGATTCACGGCGGCGATGTTCGCGGCGGCGATTCTCTACATCATCGGCGGACTGGCCATGGGGTGGGCCGTGTATCGGAGTAGGGTGGCAGGGGCGGGGGACGCGCGGTAGCGCCGGCGCCTATCCCCAGCGTTTTTTCAGCAGTTCATCCGATTGCCCCTCCTGAAAAATCCATCCGAGCATAAATCAATGGTTCTCGTGTCCGATTAAAACTATGGAGCTATTAAATAACTATGGTTCTTCTCCCGATTAGCCTTAATCCGTCAAAATATCTCTGTTGATAAACTGGCCGGGCGCCGGGACG
>CBFCXB010000093.1:0-8183 GCA_965601905.1 uncultured bacterium
GGAGCGATGGACGAGTGGGAGGCTATGACCGGATACGATCTCTTTGTCGAGGTGGATGAACTGCCTGGGGCCGATGTTCGAATCGTCTACACCGACAATGTGGATAACAAGCACCGGTACCGGACCGTTGAATTGAATCCCGACGGAACGCCGAAGTTGCGGGAGATTCAGATCTACACGGCCAATACATCGGTGCCGGTCACGCGGCTTTCACACCTCATATTCGTGCACGAATTCGGGCACGTGCTGGGATTTCTCGCTCACAGTGATGATCCCGGTCATATGATGCTCGGCCTCACGTTACCGCTCGTGCACCACGTCACGACCGACGAGGCCAACGTGATCAAGATCATCCACAACATGCCGTTTATATTCAATTATGGTTCGGTGATAGAGGAATAACGTAGCATTGCCACGCTGGCAGTTATACGAAGCAATCACTGTCATATTGGCGTCTATTATTTTTAATTTTCTAGGCAAAGATCTTCGCTTGTTTCCCGTCTATAGAGCTATCTTATTGTAAATAAATATAATAACTCTACTTTAGGCAATATATTTTTTCTGGCACGCATAGTGCGTTATTCGATCGTGACCATAACCTGTATAAGGAGTGATCGATCGTGGTTGGATTCGATAAATTTACCGTAAAAGCGCAAGCAGCGCTCACCTCGGCGCAGGAGATTGCATTCAAGAGAAATAATTCCGAAACGACGCCCGTCCACCTTCTCGATGCGATTCTCGGGCAGGATGAGGGTGTCGCGCTGCCCGTTCTGAAAAAGATGGGGGTGAATATTGGCGCCCTCGGTGAAGCGATCGGACAGACGCTACAGCGACATCCGCGTATCGAGCGTGGCCTGCCCGATGTTCGTCCCTCGGTAGAGCTTCAGGAGTTGATCCGGCGGTCGATGGAGGAGGCGGAGAAGCTGCGTGACGAGTACGTCAGCACGGAGCATTTCCTTCTCGCTCTCACCGAGGACACGGGTGATGCCGGACGTATCCTGCGGGATGCCGGGGTGAAACGGGACGGTGTGATGCGGGCGCTCGCGGGAGTGCGGGGATCCCAGCGGGTCACCGACCAGAACCCGGAGAGCAAGTACCGGGCGCTCGAGCGGTTCACGCGGGACTTCGTGCAACTCGCGCGCATGGGAAAACTCGATCCGGTTATCGGCCGCGATGAAGAGATCAGGCGGATCAGTCAGGTACTGTCGCGCCGCACCAAGAACAACCCCGTACTGATCGGTGAGCCCGGTGTGGGCAAGACCGCCATCGTGGAGGGGCTCGCCCAGCGGATCGCGGCGGGGGAGGTGCCCGAAGGGCTCAGAAACAAGCGGCTCCTCGGTCTCGACATGGGTTCGATCGTCGCGGGAACAAAGTTCCGCGGTGAATTCGAGGAGCGGTTCAAAGCGGTTCTGAAGGAGATCACGGACGCCCGGGGTGGGATCATCCTGTTCATCGACGAGTTGCATACGCTTGTCGGGGCGGGGGCGGCGGAGGGAGCGGTGGATGCCTCGAACATGATCAAGCCGGCGCTCGCGCGGGGGGAACTCCGGTGTGTCGGGGCCACGACCCTCGACGAGTATCGCAAGCATATCGAGAAGGATACCGCACTGGAGCGGCGTTTCCAGGTCGTCATGGTCCGGGAGCCGGGCGTTGATGAAACCGTTGCGATCCTCCGCGGCCTCAAGGAGAAATACGAGGTGCACCACGGCGTGCGGATCGTCGATTCGGCGCTGATTGCCGCGGCAAAGCTCTCCCACCGCTACATCACCTCCCGGTTTCTCCCCGACAAGGCGATCGATCTCATCGACGAGGCCGCCTCGCGGCTCCGTATCGAGATGGACAGCGTGCCGCTCGAGCTGGCCGAGATTCAGGAGAAGATCACGCAGCTCGAGATCGAGAAGCGGGCGCTGGACAAGGAGAAAGGCAAGAAGGAGGTCAGGGAGCGGCTCGAAAAGGTCAAGGAACGTCTCTCCACGCTCCACGAGAAGGCCTCGGCGCTCCGCCTCAAGTGGGAGAACGAAAGGGGCGTCGTCCAGTCGATCAGGAATCTTCAGGAGCAGATCGACCGGGCCCGGACCGACGAACGGATCGCCCAGCGCGAGGGAAATCTCGAACGTGTGGCGGAGCTTCGTTACAGCGTGATCGTCGGTCTCGAAAAGGCACTCGAGGCCGCCCGCGCGAAACTGGGGGATCTCCAGGAGTCGGGCGCACGGCTGATGAAGGAGGAGGTCACCGAGAGCGAGATCGCCGAGATCGTGAGCAAATGGACCGGTATACCGGTAAGCCGCATGATGGAGGAAGAGCGGGACAAGATACTGCACCTCGAGGATCGCATCGGGCGGCGTGTGGTGGGACAGCACGAAGCGATCGAGGCGGTGAGCAATGTGGTGCGCCGCTCCCGCGCCGGACTCCACAATCCGCAGCAGCCGCTCGGATCGTTTATCTTTCTGGGACCCACCGGCGTCGGCAAGACCGAGCTCGCCAAGGCGCTTGCCGAGGTTCTCTTCGACGACGAGAACAGCATCGTGCGGATCGACATGTCCGAATTCATGGAGAAACACTCCGTCTCCCGGCTCCTCGGCGCTCCGCCCGGATACGTAGGGTATGAGGAGGGTGGGTATCTCACCGAGGCGGTTCGGCGGAATCCTTACTCGGTCATTCTCTTCGACGAGATCGAGAAGGCGCATCCGGACGTGTTCAACGTGCTGCTCCAGCTCCTCGACGACGGGCGCCTCACCGACTCGCAGGGGCACGTCGTCGATTTCAAGAACACGATCGTCATCATGACCTCGAACCTCGGAACGAAACTGCTCTCCGAGCTCGACACCCTGACGGAGGAGGAGCGTTCCGCGAAAATGATGACGTTACTCAAGGAGTTCTTCCGTCCGGAGTTCCTCAACCGTGTCGATGAAATTATTATTTTTAAGTTTCTCACACGCGAGGATATCGGGCGCATCGTCGATATCCAGATGGAGCAGATCAATAATCGCCTTCGCGAGCAGAATATCGAGCTCCGGCTGACCGACCGGGCGCGCGAGGCGCTCGCCGACAGGGGGTACGTCCCCGAGTTCGGCGCGCGGCCCCTCAGGCGTCTCCTCCAGCGCCAGTTGCTCGATCCCCTGGCGAAGCTGCTGATCGAGGGGACGATCGTCCCCGGCAATCCCGTCGTCGCCGACTGGGAGGACGCGGGTATAACCTTCGAGCAGGAGTAGCGTCCGAATCCCCTTAATTAATTGATATGATTTAAAATACACGATATAATCTAATCACTTTGGGATTTCCCGAGAATAACCTCAAACGGTTACTGGGGTTCATACAGTGCATATCACGCCGGTTCGATTCTCTTTCCGGAAGGCGCGCGAACAGCAGGAAGAGATCGAGCGGTTCCGTACCCGTTTGGAGAAGCTCGAGGGGCAGAAGACGCGTGCCGGGAACGCGTGCGGTGCGGACCGCTGGAAATTCCTCCGGCAGGTGGGCCGGTGCAACAATAGTATACGACGGGACGTATTACTGAATATAAACGCCCCGCCGATTCCCCGAGAAAGACGATACCGCCGAGAGGTCTATCCGAATGGTTACCCGCACGGCACTTGCTGTTTGTATTATTTTCCTGAGTGCACGGCTCGCTTTCGCCGAAACGTGGTACGTGACGATCGCCGGCACGGGGGATGCCCCGACGATTCAGGCCGCGATCGATTCAGCCGCCGCAAGGGATACGGTGCTCGTCGGTCCGGGGCGGTACACCTGGTCGAATCAGGGGAGCGGCGACGAGAAGGGATTCATCCGCGTCATGGAGCGTAAGACCATCACCCTGCGGAGCGAAGCGGGGGCGGACCTCACCGTCCTCGACGCGGAGTACATGAACCGCACCATATACGTCCAGGGGATGAACCATATCACCGTCGAGGGATTTACGATCACGGGCGGCGAGGCTCCCTATTTCGGGGACTACGTGGGAGGCGGCTACTTCAACCATATATCGGGAGACACGATCCGGTACTGCCGGTTTACCGGGAACCGCGCCCGCTACGGGGGGGGAATCTCCTCGTGTGGAAACGGGTACGTGACGCTCGTCGAGCACTGCACCTTCTTGGGGAACGTGGCATACCGGTACGGCGGCGGCGTTGGCTATTGCTGCAATGTCGTGAGCTCTGTCATCAGGGATTGCTCCTTTATCGAGAACGCATCGGGGGATAACGGCGGCGCGGTCAGTATACATCTCTGCCCGCTCACGATGGAGCGCTGCATATTCAAAGGAAACACGGCGGTCGAGCGCGGTGGAGCCGTCCTCGCGTTAAACGAGGGGCACGCGATTATCAAAAATTGCACGTTCAGCAATAACGAAGCACCGTTCGGAGCGGCGATCAGCGTCATCGGGATTTCATCGCTCGACCTGAATCGTACGATTATATATAACAGCTGGGGTTCCTGGCTCGAGCTCGAGGAGGGGCTCACGGCGGTCGCCGGATGCAACGATATATTTGGAAATTCAGGCGGTGATTTTCTCCCCGGCGGCGTCAACGACACCGGCGGGAATATATTTCTCGATCCATTGTTCTGTGGACCGTCGGGGCCCGACGAGTATCACCTGCATGCCGAATCGCCCTGCCTGCCGGTCAACCATCCGGGCGGTCTCTTCTGCCAGCAGATCGGCGCGCGTCCCAAGGGGTGCGACGAGGTATCGACGGAGAAAACGAGCTGGGGCGGGATCAAAAAAATCCAATCTTTCTGACGAATTTCAGTGTCGCACTTCGCTGCGGCTCGTAATTTCCGCGGTATGCCCGCCGGTGGAATTTATCCACAAGCGCGTCCCCGCGCCGCCGTCCGGCCGAAGAATATATTATTCCCGCTGGGAATATTTTTTCATGAAATCTATTCCGTACGCCCGCTCCGCTTTCAGTTGGTTGTGCTGCGCGCAGAGGAGCCTGAGATTCTCCGGTGAGTTATCGCCGCCCTTTGCGTAGGGAATAATATGATCTATTTCCAGGTTCCAGGTCTACCCGCACCGTTTGCCGTCTGTGCCTGTGAATGCACACCTGCCGCCGTCACGGACGAATACTTCGTCCCTGATTGATTGCGGGATGTGGCGGGTTCTCCCGGCGGCGGTGCGTTTCTTGCCTTTTTTGCCCGACTCTCCATGATCCCCGAATCCCGCACCCTTATCGCCGGGCTGCAATCTTTTTTTAATTCTGCTCTCAGGGCTGTGGCGGTCGAGATACCCGGTCATGAGAATATCGAAGAGCATCTCGAAATTACTTACATTCGGGTACTTCGTAGAAAGAAGAGATCTTACTCTCTTGAACTTCTCCATGAACGCCGGATCGACGGCGAACTGTATCTTGAACTTCCGCTGGGCAACGACGCGCTCCGCCGGTGCAGTACCCACGGAGGCTGTGGCACAGCTGGAGCAATCGCCGGAACCGGAGTGCACCCCGTGATTTTCAAGTGACTTATTATCAACCACTTGCGCCATTTTACTCCCAGCGCTGGGAGTAGAGCCAGAACAATTCTTATCTGCTTTCCCTGGGGGGAGATTCGCTCCCGGCGCTGCTTCGTTCCCTCGTTTTGCAGAGGACGCGGGGCTCATCACGAATATCTGACGGACCTGGTCCCTGACCGCTCTACACGGCTGCCGCCGCTGGACGAATGCCTCGACCTCCCTGAGCGATTTTCCCCGGAGCCACTGTGCTATCTCCGCACAGTTCTCCTTCGTCACGACGGGGGCGATCGCCGCGAGCACGGTGAGATCACACTCTTCCCGTTTGAACATCCCGGCCATCCGGGGAAAGCGCGCGATGCACCGGGCGGCGCGGATACGCCGCGCGGCCGTGGAGTGTGAATAGTTCAGATAATCCGTGCAGAACTCGAAGAGCGAGCCGTACGCCAAAGGCAGGTAGAGCCTCCGCCGTTCGACCTCGGCGAGATCACACACGATGCTGCGCTGCGCCGCGTGCTCCGCTGTGCGGCTCTTCATGAGCCGGGCGAGCAGATCGCCGTTGGAGAGACGCTTCTCGGACTTGGAGCGAATCGACGTTGTTCGTGAATTTAATTGAGCCGACAGACTCATGGTGCACCTCCCGTCATCCCCCCATCGCGCAACCATTCGTATTATAACACACGTTTTTTTCGCATCGAGAGAGCGCCGTGGCGGCCCGATCGGGGGTCATTGAATGAAAAAAGTCGGAACTGCTTGGGATCTCCGGGCGGGGGTGCGCGCAAGTCGTTCCTCGAAGATATAAAAAGCTGACCACTGCTCCGCCGAAAAAAGCATAAAAATACCCGTCAAGAAAAAAAGTTCGCGGGGAGAAAAAATTTTTTCGATTCAGAACGTACCGTCCGTGCTGGTGTGCGGGGATTGTCCGTACCGGAGCGCGGGAACTTTCCGAATCGGAGCACCACCGTCCCGGTGCCCACTAAAAAATCGACATCCGAAAGAATGACGGTTCGGTTAACTATCAATTATTAATTGAGTTAGCTTGTGGTTTGCGATAGAATCCATTGAAATTCAATCTTGCAGATGTATTGTTTGCCCAATGGGGAAGAATGAAATCCCAACTGCTATGCACTGCACCCGTCCCATGCTTCAGTATTACTCTGTATGCTCGTGCTGCTCGCCAGCGCTTTTCCGGCGTATGCGCAGTGGGTGTCGGAGGGCATCCCCGCGAGCATCACAACGGATGACCAGCGGTACGTGGAGGCGGTCGAGGACGGTTCGGGGGGAATTATCATGGTCTGGGATGTTGGGAGAGGTACACCCGCGGATATCTACGCGCAGCGTATCGGCGCATACGGATATCCGGTCTGGGACCCGGACGGCGTCGCCATATGCACGGTCGGCGGTACCCAGCAATACCCCGTGGTCTGTTCGGACGGCGCGGGAGGCGCCGTCATCGCGTGGGAAGACAATCGCGCGATGAACTGGGACATCTACGGAATGAGAATGAATGAGTACGGTGTCAAGAGTTGGGTGGCGGGCGGTTTATACCTGACCAATGTGTCGGGTGATCAGATCAAGCCGTGCATCATCGAGGACGGTGAGGGGTATGCCATCGTCGCATGGCAGGGTCGCCGCTCCGGCGCGGCCATTCGACGGATGCCCGTCGCGTCGTTTACGGCTCGCTCTTGACATCCCCGTACGAGGTATAGCAAGATACAAAGCGATACCGTATCATGGCGCCGCCAGGAGGGTCGTGTGGATTTCTCGAAGCTGTTCGAGCCGGAGACGATGGTTGTAATCGGCCTCTCGATGACGAATGAGCGGCATCCGGCCAATGTCATCTTCAACAAGAACTTTTTCCGCTATCCGGTCATGACGTACGCGGTCAATCCGAAGGGCGCCGCCTACCACCGTGAGCGTGTATACAACCGCGTCGCCGACATTCCGGATTCCATCGATCTGGCCGTGATCGCCGTGCGTGCCGAACATGTTCCCGCCGTGGCGGAGGAGTGCGTCAAGAGCGGCGTCGGCGGTATAATGGTGATCTCCGGCGGATTCGCCGAGGTGGGAAACCGGGATCTCCAGGACCGTGTCGTCGCCATTGCCCGCGAAGCGGCGATTCCGCTCATCGGCCCGAACTGTCTCGGGATCTACTCACCGGGGTTCGTCGACACATTCTTTCTTCCCAGCGAGCGGATGGTCCGTCCCGAGCGGGGGAATGTCGCCATCGTCAGCCAGAGCGGCGGCATCCTCGTCGATCAGATGGTGAAGTTCACCGGCCAGGGCATCGGCCTGTCGCGGGCGGTGAGCATCGGTAACAAGGCGATGGTCAGAGAGCTCGATCTTCTCGACTACTTCGCCGGTGATGAAAAGACCGACGTCGTCGCCTTTTACCTCGAAGGATTCGAGCGGGGTGAAGGGCGGGAGTTCGTTCAGGCGGCAGGCGCCTGTCCCAAGCCGGTCGTCGTGATGAAGGCGGGCAAGACGGCGGGCGGCGGCCGCGCCGTCTCGAGCCATACCGCCTCCATCGCCGGCGACTACGCCGTCTTTTCGTCGGTTCTCGCCCAGTTCGGGATCGTCGAGGCTCGGGACGAGTTCGAGATGGTCTCGTTCTGCGAGTCGCTCAGCTGCTATCCGCGGTCCGTGTGCGGCAACGTCGGGATCGTCACGGGGAGCGGCGGCCATGGCGCCGTCGCTATCGACACCTGCCTCTGTGCGGGTCTCGCGGTCCCCGCGATACCGGATG
>CBFCXB010000094.1:0-8179 GCA_965601905.1 uncultured bacterium
GTGCGGGAGTGCGATGTTGCTTTAAAATAGAGCGCGCCTGTGCCGAGACGGCACCGCAAGATTATTCGAGTATTGATCTGGCTCGCCGGTAATGCTTATATACTATGAAACATCTCGGTCCCCGGGCACGTTATCTATGAATTGGACCGTTCATATGCAATGATTATATAAGGAGGCGGCGGATTGCTCGAGTTAACGAATGTCGTGAAACGATACGCCACCGTGACGGCCGTTGATTCGTTATCCTTCCTCGTCGAGCCGGGGGGCATCTACGGCCTTCTCGGCCCCAACGGCGCGGGGAAGACGACGACGATCCGGATGATCATGGGGATTATAGAGCCCGATGAGGGATCGATCGAGATCTTCAACGAGCCGTTCAATGAGAAGGTCAAGGAGCGGATCGGGTACCTTCCCGAGGAGCGGGGCATGTACCGGAAGATGAAGGTGCTCGATCACATCGTATTCCTCGGTGAGATCAAGGGAGTGCCGAAACGTATCGCCATAGAGCGGGCCCGGAAGTGGCTCGACAAGGTGGAGCTCGGCGACTGGGGGGACAAGACGGTCGAATCGCTGTCCAAGGGCATGCAGCAGAAGATACAGTTCATATCGACCGTGCTCCACGAGCCGCAACTTCTCATACTCGACGAGCCGTTCACCGGCCTCGATCCCATCAACACACAGCTCCTGAAGGACATCATCATCGAGATGAAGAACGAGGGCCGGACGATCGTTCTCTCGACACACCTGATGGACCAGGTCGAGAAGCTCTGCGAGCGGATATGCCTCATCAACAAGGGGCAGAAGGTGCTCGAGGGGCGGCTCGCCGATATCAAGTTGGATTTCAGCAAGAACGTCGTCTCACTCAGGTACATAGGCGAGCGGCGAGATATCGAGATGTGTCCCGGGGTCGAGAAGGTGACCGACTTCGGCCAGGAGCTTTCCGTGACGCTGCGGGAGGGAGTCGATCCGAACGACCTGCTCCGCTACGCCCTCGAGCGGGGGCGTGTGGAGCGGTACGAGATCGGGGAGATGTCGCTTCATGATATCTTCATTGCAAAGGTGAAGGCGGAGGGGGGTGAGATCGATGAGGAAATTGCTTAAAGTAGCGCGGCGCGAGTACCTCGAGCGTGTAAAGAAAAAAAGCTTTCTTATCAGCACCATCCTCGGACCGGTTCTGATGGGCGGCATGATCGTCGTCCCGAGCCTGATATTTCGCTTCTCGCCGGAGCGACAGGAGCAGATAACCGTCGTCGATCTGTCCCGCTCACTCTACGACGAGCTGGATGAGGCCTTGGCCGATACTCTCGCGGAGGGGACGAGGAAATTCAAGCTCCGGGAGATGCTTGCGACCGGTGACAAGCTCGATGAGCTCAAGAAACGGCTCAACGCCGAGGTCGAAACGGATATCATCGACGGGTACCTCGTCGTGCCGGAGGATATTCTCGAGGCGGGGAAAGCGACATTCTACGGCAAACGGGTCGGTAACATCAAAGGTATCAGCAGGATGCAGGGCGCCCTGAGCAACGTCGTCATCGCACACCGGCTCGAGAGTGCGGGGATGGATTACGAAGAGGTGTCCGGTATGGTCAAGCGTGTCGATCTCGACACGAAGATGCTCACGGAGGGGGAGGAGAAGGAGGCGGGATTCGACATCCTCTACCTCTCGAGCTTCATCTTTATCATGATACTGTACATGACGATCCTCCTGTGGGGGATAGCCGTGCAGCGCAGCATCATCGAGGAGAAGAACAACCGCGTGATCGAGGTGCTTCTCTCCTCGCTGCGGGCGACCGATCTTCTGGGAGGCAAGATACTGGGCGTCGGTTCGGTGGGACTCACACAGTACGCTATCTGGGCGATATTCGCCGTCGCGTTCTCCAGCTACGGCATGAGCATGGCGGGAGTCTCGAACCTAGCCGTCTTCAGCCCGATAACGCTTATTTTCTTCATCGTCTATTATCTGCTGGGTTTTCTCTTCTACGCGACGCTGTTCGCCAGTATCGGATCGGTGTGCAACTCGGATCAGGAGGCGCAGCAGCTCCAGACACCCGTCGTGATGTGCCTCGTTTTCACGATCATCATACCGATGGCGATCATCCAGAATCCCGACGGCGTCTTCGCCACGGTCGTCTCGCTGATTCCGTTCTTCGCGCCGATCGTGATGTTCATGCGGATCAATATTCTGACGCCGCCCGCCTGGCAGATCGCGCTCAGCATCGCGATACTCATCGTGAGTATCTTGATCGCGGGCAACCTCGCCGCCAAGATATTCCGTGTCGGCATCCTGATGTACGGCAAGCGGCCCAGCCTGCCCGAGATGATCAGGTGGTTGAAGCGGGCCTGACCGGCGGCCTTTGTGCCGAGGCTGTGGAGATCACATATGTACAGGGAATTCATCCGCTGCTACGAGCTGTTCAGGGAGCGGGGCGTGAGCGATCCCCTGAACGAGGCGCTCCGGCTATTCGATGTCCTGGCGGCGGGCGCCCTTCGCAACGCCGATCTCTCCTTTCTTGAAAAGAACGGCATAACACTCGATGAGATCGCCCGACGCCGCGAGGAGGGCGTACCGCTCGAGTACATACTCGGGATCGCCCCCTTCATGGGTTTCACGCTCTACTGCACACCTGAAACGTTGATACCACGGCACGATACCGAGCTGCTGGCGCAGACCGCATTGAACCTGATCGAGCACATGGAGAAATCCGTAACGGTGATCGATATGGGGACCGGCAGCGGGAACGTCGCCGTCGCGCTCGCCATGAACGCGGCGGGCGCGACGGTGCTCGCCTCCGACGTGAGCGCCGAGGCGATCGAGGTTGCGCGCCGGAATGTCGAGAAATACAGTCTTCAGAAACGGGTCCTCCTCTACTGCGGGGACCTGTTCGATCCCCTCCGGAGCCTCGGGTACGAGGGGACTATCGATCTCGTCGTCTGCAATCCCCCGTATATCCCGACGAAGTCCCTCGCGAAGCTCGATCCGGAAATAACCGGGCAAGAACCGCTCGTAGCCCTCGATGCGGGAGCCTACGGCATCAACGTCTTCCGGCGGCTGTTTGCGGATGCTGGTGATTTCTTGCACCCGGGCGGCATGCTGACCTTCGAGATGGGCGCCGGACAGGAAAATCTGGTCGAACGCCTCATCGAGCGGAACGGACAGTACGAGGAGATCGAGTATTTCAGGTACGAAGGCCGGATCAGGGTCGTGAGCGTCCTGCGCCGGTAGTGAAGGCGGATCTCGCCGATTGACGGGAAATGATTTCCCCGGCCCGGCGACAACGTTCAAAGGAAAAACCCCGTGCATGCACGGGGTTTTTCCCATTCGTATCTGCGCCTTCGTTAAAACTTGATCAGGCAGTAATCGACGCGGACGACGAAGTACTTGAACATGTCTCCACCGTCAGGCGTGTCGAACATATGGTACTCGAAGTTGAATCCGATACCGGTCGTAAGCAGGAACCAGTAATCGAGGCCGATGGCTATGGATCCGCCCGGTCTCGTGACCGCTTTGTCGATATTGCCGATTGCACTGCCGCCCAGGTGGGGAAGAGTGCGATAGACCCCTCCGCCGAGAGAGGTGTAGAGCTGCATCATCGAGCCGATGTTCATGAAATACACGATATTGGCCTGGAATGGTATAACGGCCAGCCGCTCGTGCAGCCCCTCGACCTTCTTGTAGGATACGACATCGTACCCGGCGGAGAGTCCGAGACAGAGGTTATTGGTCAGCATCTTACCTGCGAATACGCGTACCCCGACCATTCCGCCCTCAGTGCTATCAGCCATTGCCTTCGCGAAGCCGCCCCCGAAGTGGAACACACTCTGCCCGTCTGTCGCCTGCCCGAACGCTACGCCTGTCGAAATTGCGAGAAGAAAAACCAATACACCGACACTCGAAATTATCGCTTTGGTTTTCAATAGGGCCCTCCGATTAGAGCGTTATGCTTTGACTTGCCAGTACTTTTTTATAATAAACGAGAGCGTTCCCGTCAAGGTGTTTATCCCTTTTCGTTACTGCATGTTAAACGGCATTTCCTTTGCTATTGGGGATTTTTTGCGCTACAGTGGTCTCGCGAGAGCCGCGGCCGGGCAGGTGGGGGCTAGGGCGAGGGGCGCACGGAGGCCCGGAAATGAAGTATTTCAATATGGCACGGCACGTTATGAAGATCCTGATGGTTCAGACATTTTATTACTACCGGGGCGGGGATTCCACGTACATGTTGAACCTCTCGAAGCTCCTCGAGGAGCGGGGGCACGAGGTCGTTCCGTTCGCGATGCGGCACCCGCAGAACCTCCCGTCGCCGTACGAGCGGTACTTCGCGCCCGAGATCGATTTCCCCTCGCTCCTCGCCGAATTTTCCCCCCGGGCAGCCTGGACCGTGCTCGGCCGCAGCATACACAACCGGCAGGCGGCCCGGAGCATCGCGGCCCTCGTGGACGAGGTCAACCCCGATATCGCCCATTTCCACAACATCCACGGGCACCTCACGACCTCGATCATCGGGCCGCTGCGGCGCCGAGACATTCCAATCGTCTGGACGCTTCACGATTTCAGGCAGGTCTGTCCCAATACGTCGTTTCTCTCGCATGGCGAGATATGCGAGCGGTGTCTCCCGAATCGCTTCTACGAGGTGCTGCTCCACCGGTGCAAGAAGGGGAGCGTCGCGGCGAGCCTCGTCGCGATGCTTACGATGTACTGCGAGCGCCTGAGCCGTGTGCAGTATCGTGTGCAGCATTTCATCACGCCGAGCCGGTTCCTGAAATCAAAGCTCATCGCGGGTGGCTTCGACACGCGCCGGATCACACCGATACCCAACTTCGTCGATCTCGATGCGTACGGGCCGGGCGAGGAGAAGGGGCACTTTCTCTATATCGGCAGGCTCCTCTTCGAGAAAGGGCTCGATACACTGATCCGGGCCGTCGCGGCGCTGGACCGCGGAGAACTGTGGATCGTGGGGGAGGGGCCGGTGGAGGGGGAGCTCCGCGCGCTTGTCGCGGAGCTCGGCACGGAGCGGGTCCATTTCAAGGGATACCTGTCCGGTGACGAGCTGAAACGGGTCCTCTCGGAGGCGCAGTTCATCGTTCTCCCATCGCGCTGGTACGAGAACCTCCCCTTCTCGATCATGGAGGCCTTCGCCTGCTCCCGCCCCGTTGTCGCCTCGGATGTCGGGGGGATCCCCGAGATGGTGGATGATGGTGTGAATGGATATCTCTTCCCCGTCGGGGATGTCGACGCGCTTGTCGAACGGCTCGGAGCGATGCTCGACGATACGGCGGGAAGGCGTGAAATGGGGCGCCGGGCGCGCGAGAAGGCGGAGCGGCTCTACAACCGCGAGGAGCACTACCGGCGGATCGAGGAGATCTACCGGCGGGTGTTCGATGGGGCACGCTGATTGTAATTTAAATTAGTAAATTTGAATTTGAATGTGTTGGTAGATGTGACCCCGTGAAAAATATAATGAAAACGATGTTGTTAACAACGCTTCTGCTATTCACGGCATTTGTGCCGGTCATCCATGCCCGGGAGCATGCGGATATCAACGGGATGGAGGTGGATGATGCCCTGCGGTCGGCGATCGTCGATACGCTTTGCGCTCGACTGGGCGAGCTGTTCCTCTATCCCGA
Organism: uncultured bacterium; assembly: GCA_965601905.1. Classification (GTDB taxonomy): domain Bacteria; phylum Krumholzibacteriota; class Krumholzibacteriia; order Krumholzibacteriales; family Krumholzibacteriaceae; genus DATKWS01. The sequence goes on from CBFCXB010000094.1 coordinate 5,623, forward strand.
AATCGCCTTGAAATACGAAGCGCTTCTTCGCTTGCGGTTGGAAAGCGGTGCATACGGTGATCTCCCTACGATGGGAGAACTCGTGAACGTGTTGAACGAGGACCTTCTCTCGGTATACCCGGACGGACACCTCGAGGTCGGTGTTTTACGTGAGCAACGGATCGGTGAGAACCGCGAGATGACGGGTGAGGCATGGGAGCGGTATGTCGAGAACGCGGCGTTCGGGAATTTCGGGTTCCGCAGAGTCGAAAACCTTCCCGGCAATATCGGCTACCTCGATCTCAGACGGTTCGAGTATCCGAAGATCTGCGCCGGTACGGCGGTCGCCGCGATGAAGTTACTCTCGCGCTCGGATGCGCTGATTATCGATCTGCGCCGGAATCCCGGTGGCAGGGGCGAGCTGCTCCAGATAATATTCAGCTACCTATTCGAGGACCACCGTGTGCACTACGCGACCGATATCTACCGATCGCGGAAGATTCAGAAGCAGTGGTGGACGATACCCGACATAGATGGGCGCAGGATGCCCGATACGCCGCTGTACATCCTGACGAGCTACGGAACGGGCTCGGCGGCGGAGTTGTTCGCCTACAGCCTCAAGCACCTGGGGCGTGCCGTCATCGTCGGCGATACGACGGCCGGCGCGGCGCATACGATCCACCGGTACGAGTTTCCCGACGTGCACATAACGCTGGCGCTGCCCACCGGCACGACGATCAGCCCGGTGACCGGAACGGACTGGGAGGGTACCGGCGTCATTCCCGAAATCGCCGTGCCGCAGGAGCAGGCGTTCGATGTGGCGTACTCGATGGCGCTCGATTCACTGATGGCGCTGACGGCGGACGAGCACCGGCGCTTCCGGTACGATTGGGTCATACGGGAGCTCGATGCACGGCGGCATCCGGTGAAGCTCGGAATGCGCGATCTGGAGGCGTGCGTCGGCCGGTACGGGCCCCGGCGGATTCTGCTCGAGAAAGGGGAACTGCACTACCATCGCGAGAAACGTCCCACATACCGGTTGATCCCGCTGGGTGATGATCTCTTCAGGCTCGACGGTCTCGACTACTTCCGGATCCAGTTCGTGAGGGATGACGCCGGTGCGGTCATGGAGCTCATCGGCCTGTATGATTCCGGCGAGCGTGATGTGAGCAAGCGGATAGACGAGTAAGCGTGTATGGCGGTCGGTGTTTCCGGGTGAGCGATCCGTTCGCGGACACCGTATTCGCTCACGCGTTGCTGCGGTCACAGCTTCTTGAATATCTCCAGTGTATCCTCGGTGATCCGGTCCCAGTTGAAATGCTCGATGACCCGCGCGCGGGCGCGCTCGCCGTACGAGGCGACCATCTCCGGTTTCTCATCCAGCATCTGGAGCTTCCTCGCAAGATCATCGGCGCTGTTCATGTCGAAGGGAATGCCGGCATCGCCGATCGTGTAGAGGTTCTCCGGGATGCCGTTCACCACAACGCATTTCCCGTATCCCATTGCGGTGAGCAGCACCGGTGATGTCCCCTCGACCTCGGAGGGCTGTACATAGACGTAGCAGTTCGAGATGAGCTGCCGCGATCCCTTGCCGTAGATGTAGCCGAGGAAACGGACGCGGTCATCGCCGCACTCGTGGAGCTTCTGAACGTACTGGGTGGTGTACTCGCTGCCGCCGACGATCACGAGGGGCTTGTCCGTCTCGACGCTACAGTAGGCGTCGATCAGGTAGTGGATACCTTTCTCCGGGATGAGCCGCCCGACGAAGAGGTAGTACCGGTTCGGCTCGAGGCCGTGCCTGGCCAGTTCCTCGGTGCCCTCGCGCTCCGGGGCGTTCGCGCCGTGCGGGAGTATATGGATATCCCGGTGGTACGTATTCCGGTACCAATCGAGCATCGTGGGATTGTCGGTGAGGACCTCCTTCGACCACCTGTTCACCAGGTTCATGGACCAGCGGAACATACGCTGCACGAGGGGATTCCACTTCTTCCGCGTCCAGTCCATCCCGTCGATCTGGACGAGGTACTTCTTGCCGAACAGCTTCAGGATGGGAAGCAGCACGGCGTGTCCCGGGTTGAGAATGAAGACGACATCGGCGGTGTTGCGCAGCCCGATGTGCCAGCAGGCGAGGAACGAATGGGTGATCGTATCGAGGTTCTTAGTGTTGATCGAGGGGAGGTGGATGAGGCGAATTCCTTTGTACAAGTCGTGGAATTCCTCGCCATCGTTGATGTTGTGATGCCGGCAGTAGGCGATGACCTCGTGCCCCGCACGGGCGAGGCGGTTGCCCAGCTCCTCGACCATCGTCTCGGAGCCGCCGTAGCGGGGCGGCAGTCCCCGTATACCGATAATTGCGATGCGCATCAGGTGAAATCAGCCCTTTCCGTCCTTCGAGTGCCGTTCGGGGCTGTGGCGAACATTTGACTCCCCGGCGAGCATCCCGCGCCTCCGGTGTCTACTCCGCCGGCTTCGTAGGCGTACGCTTAATCCGGCAGGTAACTCCGCGCCTCCGGCGCGCGATACTGGAATGTACCACCGCCCCGCGCGGGCGTCAAGGCGCGTGTATCTATTTTCGGGG
>CBFCXB010000095.1:0-8150 GCA_965601905.1 uncultured bacterium
GTGAAGGGTTTCGTATATATCGGTGAACGGGCGTTCGGCTCGCCACCGTCCGTCGTGTAACGGATCCTCGCTCCATCGGCGGCGACCGTGAGAGCAATTTCGGCGGACCCCGTGAAGGCCCGCGGGGTTGGCTCAATCGAGGGAACGGGAAGTATCTGATGCTCGGTGATCGCGGATCGCGGCCGATCGGAGGGGCCGCTCCCCCACGCCCTGTTCGGCTCGGGCCCCATCTCGAGCATTAGCTCGCCGCCGCGGACGATACGGCCGTGTGTGATGAACGATTTCCCGTACGGTTCGCCGTTCATGCGCGCCGACTGGATGTATGAATTACGCGGCGATCCGTTCCGCGTACGGATGGAGAATGCCCGCCCCTCCCCCACATCGATCGTCGCCGAATCGAAGAGAGGGGAACCGATAACGTAGATATCCGACCCCGGGGTGACGGGATAGAACCCAAGCGCGCTGAGCACATACCAGGCCGAAAGCTGACCGCAGTCCTCATTACCGCAGAGGCCGTCCGGTCGGTCACTGTACATCGACGCCACGATCTCGCGCACGCGCCGTTGCGTCTTCCACGGCGCGCCGGCGTAACTGTACAGATACGCCATGTGATGGCTCGGTTCGTTACCTTGCGCGTACTGGCCGATGAGGCCGCTGATGTCGGGCTGCTGGCGTCCGGAGGTCTCCGAGCTGTTCGTGAAAAGCCCGTCGAGCCTGCCGGCGAACGCCTCGTTTCCTCCGAGCAGTGCGATCAGCCCCTCGACGTCCTGCGGAACGTAGAAACTGTACTGCCACGCATTCGCCTCCGTGTAGTTGAAGCTGACCTCCGCGGGATCGAATGGAGACACCCAGGTCGCGTTCATCTTCGCCCGCATGAAACCACTCGCCGGATCGAAGATGTTCTTGTAGTACTGTGCCCGCTGCAGATAGAGCCGGTAATCATCCTCCTTGCCGAGTGAGCGCGCAACCCGGGCGATACACCAGTCGTCGTACGCATACTCCAGCGTCTTGGATACCGATTCCCCGTCCCTGTCCGCGGGGATGTATCCGTACCGGCGGTAATCCTCGATACCGCTCGTGTCGACGTTGGCCATGTGCGTCATCGCCTCGTACGCCCGCTCGATGTCGAATCCCCGTATCCCCTTCATGTAGGCGTCGGCGATGACGGAGACGGCGTGGTAGCCGATCATGCAGTTCGTCTCGTTGCCGGCGAGCTCCCAAACGGGGAGCCGCCCTCCCTGTTCGTGCTGCGCAATGAATGTCTTGATAAAATCGATCGTGCGCTCCCGCTCGATGATCGTGAAAAGCGGATGCAGCGCCCGGTAGGTGTCCCACAGAGAGAAGACGGTGTAGTAGACGAAATCACCGGCGCGGTGCACCGCACCGTCCCTCCCCCGGTACGATCCATCGACGTCCATGAAAATATTCGGCGCGAGCATGGTATGGTAGAGGGCGGTATAGAATATCCTCCGTTCCTCCTCCGTTCCACCCGTTACCGCAATGCAATCGAGCGCCTGCCGCCACGCGTTTTCCGCCGAGCGCCTGACAACCTCGAAATCCCGGCCGCCGATCTCCACCTCCCGGTTCCTGCGGGCCCCCTCGATACTGACCGCGGAGATACCGACCGCGACTAGAACGGGCTCCCGGCCGTCGCTCCGGTACCCGACATACGCCTGTATAGTACGACCCGTCGCCGCTCGCGCGCCCTTGACGATTGTGTCGCCGGCGGCCACCCCGAACTAATGAAACGGCCGGGAAAATCGGGCCGCGAAATAGACATGCTGATCCTTCGCCCAGGCGCGCGAGCGGCGAAATCCCTCGACCTCGGAATCGCCGATGACCGTGATCCCCGATTCGATCACCTCGTCGCGGTGCGTGAGATCGATGATGATACTGGCCTCATCCGTCTCGGGAAAGAGATACCGGTGCAGGCCCGCGCGCGCCGTTACCGTCAATTCGACCGATACACCGTAACGGTCGAGCACGACGCGATAATACCCCGGTGAGGCTTGCTCCGTTTCGTGCCGGAAGCGGGAGCAGTATCCAGCACCAGGATCGGTTTCACCGCCGCGTGCAAGGCGGACCCGGCCCACCGTCGGCATAAAGAGTATATCGCCGTAATCCGAGCAGCCCGTGCCGCTGAGATGGGTATGACTGAATCCGTACATGAGGGTGTCGTTGTAATGGTACCCCGAACACCCGTCCCAGCCGGTGAGACGGGTATCGGGGCTTAGCTGTACCATGCCGAACGGCACGGAGGCCCCCGGGTAGGTGTGCCCGTGGCCGCCGGTGCCGATGAAGGGATCGACGAAGCGCACCGGCGATTGATCCGGCGCGGTGCTCGACGGCTGTCCGGCCACGCATACGGCGGAGATGCATAACGAGATCAGGATCTTCATTTTTTCATGACTCCTCTCTCGCTGTACGCATCGACGAGGGAAACGATTCTCAGGCGCTGTTCGAATTGCTCGGCGGTGCAATCGGTACGGCAATTCGCTACGATCGTGTCACCGGGGAGCAGATCGAAAAAATTCTCGGTGAAAGAGTGCTCCACCCCCTCGACGTTCAGAAATACGCCCCTGGCGAGTCGATCGGCCGATACTTCGATGCGGTATCCGTGCCCGGCCGGCTCCGCGCTCCACGATATACGCGGAATCGGCAGTTGCAACTCCCCGGGCGGGGCCAGATAGAGATGGTTACGTGCGAGGATGGTATCGCCCGCCGCCGCCTCGACCCGGAGCACCGCGCTGCAAAAATCAATCCCCTGGGGCAGATCGTCGATCGCCGTCGAGTAATAACATCGGCTCGTATTCCCCGCGATCATGACATCCACCGCCTTCTCCCAAAGCGTCTCGCCCGTGAAGGTGATCAACGCGAGATACATCATCCCGGGTATCCGGCGTACTGTATCAGAAACGATGAAGACGCTCAACACACCATCGCGAATGATTGGAGATACGATCACGCTCTCAAACGCCCTCCGCACCGCGTAGTGGAGCGCCTTCCACCGTCCCGCGTAATCGATGCCCGACCACGAGGTGACCGGCCAGCAGTCGTCGAGCTGCCAGTAGAGGCTCCCCATGCAGCGCGGCATCGCGCGCCGGTGCGCCTCGATGGCGATCTTCATCCCATCAGCCTGGAGAATCTGGCTCGCGTAGAGAAAATTCCCGAACCCGGCGGGCACGCGGTACCAACGCTCCATGTACGTCCGGATGATATCATTCCCCCGTGGATGCTTTTGGTGGGCACGCATGACGGTCGATTCCAGATAACGGTCCGCGGGCGTTGTGTACGACTCGACGGTCGCCTCGGCGGGAAAGGACTGGAATCCGTACTCGCTCATGAATCGGCCCGTATTTTCGATGAACGCCTCGAACGGCTCCCCGTCGTGCCACACGCCCCAGTAGTGCGCGTCACCCTCGCGGAGCGATCGGGAATCGGCCCGCCCGAAAAGAGGCGACGAGGGCCAGTAGAACCGTCCCGGATCGTGCGTCGCGACAATGCCGGGCAACAGCTCGTGGAAAACCGTCACGTAGTCTCTCCAGATCGCGGCGGAATCGTCCGCAGCAAGGCCGTATGCGGCCTGCCAGCCCCAGTTATGCCACCCCTCGTTACTCTCGTTGTTACCGCACCACAGTGCGATACATGGATGGTTCCGGAGGCGTTTCACGTTCTCGGCCGCTTCCTCCGCGACACTGGCGACAAAGGCCGTATCACCGGGATACATCGCACAGGCGAACATGAAGTCCTGCCACACGAGGATACCGTTCTCGTCGCACAGGTCGTAGAAAGAAGCGCTCTCGTAGATGCCCCCACCCCACACACGAAGCATGTTCATGTTTGCCTCCCGGGCGCTCCGTACGATCGACTCGTACCGCCCGGGCGTTATGCGGGTCGCGAAAAAGTCGGGCGGGATGTAATTCGCCCCCTTCATGAAAACCGGCATCCCGTTCAACCGCACAAAGAAGCTGCGCCCGGACGCATCCCTCTCGTACACGATCTCGACGGTTCTGATTCCGGTTCGAACCGAATGACGGTCCGTAACGCCAGCTTCCAGTGTCAATACGCATTCGAGCTCGTACAGGTGCGGTTCGCCAAGACCGTTTGTCCACCAGAGCTTCGGTTCCGAAATAGAGAAGGGAACGGCGACCTCATTGCGGCCCGGTTGAAGCCTTACCACCGTGCCGGCGAGCGGCCGGGGCTCGCCACTCATCCCGCCGGCGAGCGGCCGGGGCCCGCCGCGCATCCAGACGGCGACCGTCCCGCCCTGCTCCCGAACCGATTCGATCCCGAGCCGGGCCACCAGGGCCGCCTCTCCGGCATCGAGATTCTCCCTTTCAATCCGGATTTCCTCGATGATGCCGGCGTTCCACGCCCGGAGATACACGGGACGCCAGATCCCCGATGTCACCAGCCGCGGTCCCCAGTCCCACCCGTAGTGGTACGCGGCCTTTCTCGTCAGAACCCGCGGTCCGCCGGGAAGCTCGTATGGAAGTGCTTCCCATGACGGTTGCGCCACGACTACCGGTGAGTCGAAGTGCACGACGATCTGGTTTTCTCCCGTCCGGAGCAGATCCTTGCAGGAGGCCATCCACGTACGAAACATGTTGTCCGCCTCGATCACGAGTGAATCGTTTATGTATACATGCGCGTATGTATCGAGACCCTCGAAGAGAATCTGTATCCGTTCACGTTCCAGGAATGCGGCATCGAGCGTCACCGTGGTCCGGTACTCCCAGTTCTCCCGCTCTATCCACTGATATTTTGACTCGTTATCCCGATAAAAGGGATCCTCGATCAGATTGTTCGAGAGAAGATCGGTATGCACGCACCCCGGCACACGGGCCGCGTGCCATTCGGCATCCCCGGCCCGCCTGAATCTCCAGCCCGCGTCGATTGCACGTGTAATACAGGCGGCGTCGGTATTCCCCCCACGGGACGCCGCGGGTGCGACACACAGCAGGAATAGCATTGCAATGGAATGGGGCACCGAGAAAAATCGGGTGCGGTGCCGTCGGCCCATGGTGTGTACCTCTCTCTTCAATGAGCCGGTTCCTCGCCGGTACCGGACAGCGGCGCACCCGAGATCGCAACGACGATCGTCACGATCTTGTCCCCGGCGCCGATCGGGTGCTCGTCCATGCATGCGGCGAGTTCCTCGAGGGAAGGAACGGGCGGCACCTCCCCGGGCGTATCGTAGAGCCGCGGCGGTTCGTGATCAAGATGCAAAACGTCACATACCCTTTCGATGGATCCGGACAGTCCGTCGCCGCACGCGTTCATCACTCCTCTCCCTTTTCTCTCAGTCTCCGCATCGCCCTGCCGACCATACCGGCGCGCTTCGTGTCCCCCTGCGTTCGGTAGATATCGAGTACGATCGACAAGTGCCGCCTTGCATCGTTCAGACGGCCGAGCTCCTCGTGGTGTCGTGATATGAGAACGTGCGCGAGTGCCAGTTGCTCCGGCGCACCTTGACGTTCGATCGCCGGCATGTATTCTTCGAGAAGGGCGATACCCTCATCATGCGTACCGACCATCAGGTACGTCTCCGATATATTGAGCTTCAGGAGGATGGCGTAACCCGTTCGTGACGACGAGTCCGGTAACTGCCGGGCGGCGCGAAGGGCGCGGTTAAGGTATTGCGCTTTTGTGGCCCACTCGCCGTTCATCGCGTACATGCCAGATAAATTGAGACATTCACGGATCACCCGTTCAGGATCTCCTTCCGAGTCCGCTCTCTCGAGGTTTTCCTCGTAGCGCTCGAGCTGTTCCCTCCCGGCTTCCGTACGTAGGTCGAGCCATTCGTCCACCGCGTAGATCGCAATCACGTCAGTCTCGTATATCTTGTCTATCCCCGGTGTTACATCGAGATTCCACAGGTACCCCGCGTCGGGATAATGCTCCATTTCAAGGGAGCCGACGACAATGAAATCGACGTCGCGTCCGATCGCGAAGCTCAGGAAATGCTGGGAATTAAAGAATCCATCCGGATAGTACTGAAACCGCAAACCGGCGTAGAATGCGATATGCGGCTTCCGGGCCATCAGGATCGGTGTTCCCTCGCGGCGCGTTCTATGGGGGGTGCGCTTCAAAAATCGCGCGGCGGGTAGAACGAACAGCGGCCGCCGTGCGTAGTACGTCCGCTCGTTCCGCACGATCCGCGCCACCTGCAGGGTGACGAGCACGGCGATCAAGACGGCGCTTACGGCGTACCTCGCGGAAAATCCATGCCGGGACGATCCCCCGCCGCCGATACGTGCATCCCATACCCCCCGCACGAACCGCACCTGGGGCGAAAATGCGAGACGGAGCCAATTCCCGAGGCTCGTAAGCGCCGTGGCCGTCGATCCGAAGAGGACGGAAAGCCCGAGGACGTAATAGACGGGAACGAGTGGAATGGAAAACCGCTTCAGGTGGAAAATGGCGCACAGCGGCAGGAAGTAGAAAAGCGCGAAGAGAAGAAACTGCGTTTGTGTCCGTGACGGGGGAACGACGAACAATCTCAGCAGGCCGAGCATGACGAGAATGCCGGCCGCTATACCGAGCGTTCCGGTCATGTCACTCCAGAAATGCCCGGGGACGTTCGACAGGTAGTGCGTGACGAAGTACGGCGGATCGTTCGATACGACTTCGCCGAGGGACGAAAAACCTTCCTCCGGCATATCACGGTCGCCGTAAAATTCACGGGCGACGTTCTCGATGTTCCTCGTGGAGAGGAGCGTTCCCGTTTCACGGTAGCTCGCGGCAAACCACGGCGCGCACGCAATGGCGAAGATACAGAGATACAGCAGCGTGTATGAAATGCGGCGTTTGAACGTGATCCTCGAGGGATTGACGAGAAGCACCGTAACAACCGTCGCGGCGGGTAGAAAAGCGCCGATGTACCTGGTGAGAAATGCGAGCGCGCTGAGTACGCCGGCCCAGCACAGCCGGGCCCACGATAACCGTTCCGTGATGACCCTCTCCATCACGAGGATGCCGAGAAAAAAGAAGAGCATGTCAGAGGAGGCCTTGTGGGCAACAAGAAAGAACTCGGAAACGAGCGAGACGGAGATCATGGTGAACAGGGCGACTGGCCGGTTGAACAGCCGGTGGATGAAACGGTAGAGAACGACGAGACCCGCCGCGGCGAAGACGATATTGAGCACAACGCCGCTGCGGTACCATTCCCGTATCAGCGAATAGAAAGAAATGAGGACGAACGAATAGACGGGGCCCTTGTACGGGTAGTTCGCGACGGCGAACTCGCCCTGCCACAGCTCCCGCGCAGCGACGGCCATTTCACCGTAAAAATCGGTCTCGACGCCTGTATCGCCGATGGGAAAGAAGTGTGACTGGATGATAACCAGAACGACGGCGTAGAGCCCTGCATACACGAGCGGGAAACCGATGTCGAAGGGAATACGCACGCGTCGCCGGCTTCGATCGTTATTCAGTTTGCTCTGCTTCGCGGCATCGCCTTTTCTATGTCGAGCCATTCAGCGTTTCCCGCCCGATTGATCCTACGAAGAATGGTCATGCGTGATCCACCATTCCCCATCGATACGTCTCAAGATCAGTGTGAACAGACCCGCCTTCGTCGTGTCCGCCGTCACGACGCGCCACCGGCCGATAACGTACGCCGCATCACGGGAGAGCGTGGTGACCTCGATATCGCTGAAGTCGAGCGTTCCCCGCTTTTCCCCGGCATAGTCCGCCCGGTACATCGCGAGCAGTTGTTCCCACCCCTCGAGCCTCCGGTCACCCGACTGGAAGGTGAATGCATCCGATTTCCAGTAGTATCCCATGAATCCCTCGATATCGCCGCGACTCCAAAGGGAGACCTGCCGGTCCAGTGTCGAGCGGATTTCCCGCTCCACCGATTCCGTGTCCGGCTCCGAAGGCGCGCACGAGACCATCGTGACGAGCGCGAGCAGTACCAAAATCGACCGCATCATTACGAGTTCCCCCGTGATTTCCACCGTCCCAGCTCCATCAGGGCGTGCATGAATCGATAGTACAAGTGGAACAACGAAATCTCAACAGATTTAGCGGATGCGTGCAACCCGATGACGGCGTAACGGCACCGGCGGGCAGGGAACTGAATACGGAATGAAACTGGACATTCCCCGGTTTTACCCGGCAATTCCTCGTAAGTTATTCAAGTTCAG
>CBFCXB010000096.1:0-8125 GCA_965601905.1 uncultured bacterium
CACCAACGCAACGCCCAAGAGCCTTTGGAAGCTGTTCCGCTACAAGGGGCGAAGCCGGCAGCGATTGGTCTCCCTTCTGTCCACCGAGCCGGGACATCACAACAGGGTTCCCCGCCGATCGCTCGTGAATACCCTCGAGTCCGATACCGCGCTCGACTCAACCCAGGGGTGGCGCCGCAAGCTGAGCGAGACATACATCCTGTGATCCGTTTTTCGATGCCGTTTCCCGAAGCGCCCAGGCGGCGTTGTGCCGCCGCGTCGTCCGCCGCGGCGTGTCCGGTTCGGCGTACCGGCACGCGGAATCGGCGTTCAATCGTTTGTCGTGTTCAGCAGGATCGATATATCCCCGGACAAATAGTTAGCCACGGCCAGATCGCTGTCGCTGTCCACATCGGCGGGAAAAATACAAGTAGGACGGTAGCCCGTGTCATAGATGACCGCGGCTTTGAATGTCGCATCTCCTCTGTTCATGCGGATCCAAATATTGTTCGACCGGCGGTGCGCCGTTCGGATGTGCCCCCGACGCAGATTGCCGACCGCCGGGACCGTGGGCAATACCAACCAAAATAACTTCCGGATTCGAGTTGGTTTGTCTATAATCATTGTTCGGCATCACCGTGATGGAATCGGCGGGTAACGGTTCTTGCCTTCCGGCACCATTCCGGATCGTCCGGCCTATTCAGGTAATCGAAACGGGGCGATCGGTATGTCCCATGGCATGGTATCGCGATCGAGAATGCGGCATTCATCAATCGAAGCGAATGTAATGTGCCCTGTTTCGCATGCGGCACGCCGGTTTTATATATGTATCGTTCTCGTGCTCTTCTCAGTCTCCGTGGCGGCGGGTAATCCTCCGGCGGACCGCAATCACGCGCGCGCGCCGTCCGTCATTACCGATTCAATCTACAATGCAAATCATCCGCGGCTTCTTTTCGATCGTTCGGAGCTTCCGGATTTGCGGCGGAAGGTCCGGGACGGCGGCCATGACGATGCGGCCTATGCGTATATCAGGGATGAGGTGGGTTCGATCTGTTCCACGATGACCGAGACGCAGATAATGGAAAGAACATGGTGGTACAACTTCGTGAAATTCCTCGGGACCGTTGCTTTTCTGGAAGAGGTGACGGATACGGCCGTGCTTGACATGGGACGCCGCATGACCCTGTATATCGCGGACAATTTCGATCCGGACGACGATGTATACTACTCGCCGCTCCGGGCGAGAACGCTGACGTTCGGCTACGACATGTTTTTCGGCGATGCCCCGCCCTCCGAACGAGCCCATGTGCGGGATGAACTCAAATCCTACATCGATACGATGATGACGGTCTTCAATTACGAGCGATGGCTTCATGGTCCTTACATCAGCAACAAGAGCGCGATGATCGGTTCGGCGCTGGGTCTCGCCGCCGTCTGCCTGGCCGGTGAGATCGATCCCGCTCTCATCGAGGCCGCGATCGCCAGGGCCGATACATTCGTGGGCGCATGGCGGGAGGCCCATCTGGACCCGGATGGCGCCTACGGCGAGGGAGCGCTGTACGCGGGGTGGAGTATGCGGCATTTGGCATACTACTTCTGGGCACGCAAACGCCACTACGATGGATATGACTTTTCGTGCATCGACGCGATCCGCAATCTGGAGAAATGGATCGCCTACTCGATACTGCCGATAGGGAGAGCGGCGGTAAACAACATAAATGATACGGCGTATCGCAACTTTCCACTTTCCCGCCATCATACATATCTTGATTGGGCGCAGGGCGAATGGGGCAGTGCCCTATCCTTATGGATTTGGGAGCGCCTCGTGGGGCCCCTGTATGGCCACGAATCCGGTCTCCTGGCGGATAAAACCGCCACGGTCCTGTGGTGTCAAAGTCTTTCCCCCGCGCGGCCGGAAGATCTGCTTCCCAAGCATTTTTTATGGGAACATCGGGGATTGTACTATTTTCGCACCGGTTGGGCGGAAGAAGGATCGTCGGATGATGTGGTCTTCAGTTTCCACTCGGGCAAATTCCGGGGTGGGCATGCGCAGGAGGATCAGAATAATTTTACCCTCTACGGGTACGGAACCGCCTTTGCGGTCGACCACGGGTACGGTACGCCGGCGAAGGAGAGCGAGGCCCACAATATGGTTTTTATCGACGGCGCCGGACAGCACAATGCGGGTTCTTCCATAGGCACGGACGGGGCGATCAGCGAGTATATACTGAGCGGATTTGCCGACTACGTACTGGGAGACGCAACCGCCGCATACAGCACATACAGCGAATACAACCGTCCGGGATATCCCTTCCCCGATGATGACTGGTCGTGGGGCTACGACGGCGGCAATCCGGTACACTTCGCCCTGCGCCGGGCCATCGTTGTTCACGAGCCGCCGGCACCGCCGTATGTTATCATTCTCGATGAGATCGAGAAGGACGGACAGCCGCATCGGTATTCCTGGCGATTGCATACGCTGGAAGAGAACAGCGTCGAAATTTCCGGGAATCCAATACGTATCCACGGCACGGGGGGGATTATGGACGTGCACGTGGTGAATCCGCCCTTCGAGGCGCTCGAGGTTGATTGCACTTCCTTTGACAATGAAAACGCCGATCCAAACTCGACCGTTCTCTCGCTGTCTCTCACTACCGAGAATCCACGGTTCGCATTACTGTTGCTGCCCGCGGATGAAACCGGGCCGCTGCCCGACGTCGTCCGGGAAAATCCCCAGTGGGGGCACACGGTACGAATAGGCTGGGACAACGGAATAGACGATGTCTTTGTTCTGAACCGATCCGAAGGGTTGGTGGATTGTACCATTCTTGATGGCGCCGCCGCCGAGTATGCGTTGATAACGGATGCGCGGTTTGTGCTTCTGCGAATCAACAGGGGCGCGATAGTCAGTTACCTTGCGGCGAATGTCAGCAGGCTCGACTGGAATTCCATCAGTTACATTCGGATCGGCGATGGGAAGCTCGGTTGCGCGTTGTCTGGAACAACCTTTCAGATCGACCGCACAGGTGCCATTTTCTCACTGTATGCGCCGGACGGCGGCGAGGTCTATTATAGAAATGATAATATCCCCGTACTGATCGACAATGGTTACCTCGTACCCGATCCGTCATCAGGGGGTGCCGATCATGGAGACGCTTCCGGTTTCCTGCGGCTGCGCTCCTACCCGAATCCATTCAACGCGTGCACGAACATCATAGTAACGCTCGAGCGAAAATCGAGAGTGAATGTCACCCTGTATGACATAACGGGGAGGCCGGTACGCACTCTCTGCAACGATGTTCTTCCCAGGGGGAGCAACCTGATCAGGTGGTATGGGACGAATCGCGACGGTCAGTGTGTTTCATCGGGTGTTTACTTCGTGAAGGCGGCGAGCGCCGGATTCGAACGGACGACAAAGATCGTTCTCATGAAATAGCACGTGTCGCCGACAGGTTTGTGGGTTGCCGTGGCGAACCAGCTTTGCATGCAAGTTATACTTGACAAAATGTACGGTGTAGCGTGCATTTGAGCGAGAATCGGCCTGCCGGAACGGTTTCAGCGAGGTTCATGTATGGAACCGATCAGTCATATCAAACAGCACCGCGCGCGTCTCGACCTGACGCAGGAGCAGCTTGCCGAGCACGTCGGTGTGCGGCGGCAGACGATCATCGCGATCGAGAAGCGGCAGTATGTACCCTCGGCGATGCTCGCGTTCCGGATCGCGCGGGAGCTCGGCATGAAGGTCGATGACCTGTTCAAACTTGTTGAAGATGCGTGAGGGTGAGTATCTGGGAACGACCCGAATGTCGAACATGCATCCCCTCGAAATCGCACTGCCTGAAAGGAGCCGACGATGACCACCGAGATGGACGTCATGCGGATGGATGAGCGCCAGAGGAGGGCGTGGCTTCTCGCAAACCGGGCGACGCTCCTTATCGTCGGTATCGTCTGGATCGGAATGATCGTCTGGGAGATGGCGCACCTGCGCGTCCCGTACTTCCTCGTGGCGATGGTTCCCACCTTCGCCCTCGTACGCTTCGCATTCTACCGCCGGTATGTGCGGGTGGAGAAGTGAGGGAATATAATCTCCAACCGCGCGTCGCGTTCCACCGCGGGCTCCGCCCCGGTACACCAAGCATTCACATACGAAAGAATTGCAGATGAAGGATTGTCTTGGTACGGTAGGTGAACGTATAAAGGGAGGAATTCGGTGCGATGCGCGGGTTGAACGCGGCAGAGGTGAAGCGCTTCAGAAAAATGGTATACGATCACTACCGTGAGCGCGGGCGCCACGATCTCCCGTGGCGGCGCACGCGCGATCCGTACCGTATCCTCGTCTCGGAGTTCATGCTCCAGCAAACGCAGGTGCCCCGCGTGCTGGAGAAATACGAGTCATTCATCGTGCGTTTCCCGGATTTCGCCTCACTTGACGCCGCACCGCTCCGCGAGGTGCTGCGGGCGTGGAGCGGCCTCGGGTACAACCGGCGGGCGTTCCATCTCAAAGAGGCGGCGCGTCGTGTCATGGCGGATTTCAATGGTGCGCTGCCCTCGAGGCCCGAGGAACTCGTGACACTCCCCGGCATCGGAAGGGCCACCGCCGCCGCGATCGCCGCCTTCGCCTTCGGCGCGGCGCATCCGTTCATCGAGACGAATATCCGGGCCGTGTTTATCCATCACTTCTTTAGCGGGCGGCATGAGATAACGCGGAACGGGATAACGGATGCGGAACTCCTCCCGCTCGTAGAGCAGACGATCGACCGTACCGACCCGCGCACGTGGTACGGCGCCCTCATGGATTACGGATCGATGCTGAAGGGCCGCCTGCCGAATCCCGCGCGCAGGAGCGCGCACCATACCCGCCACGGAGCATTCGAGGGATCGGACCGGCAGGCGCGGGGACTGATCGTCAAGGCGCTCGCAGAACGAGATCGCGACGAAACGGCATTACTGACGGAAACGGGACTCGATGCGGCGCGTCTCGGCAGGAACCTCGCCACACTCGTGCGTGAGGGAATGATCGCGAGGAAGCGGCGCCGCTACGGCATCGCGCAATGATCGTCGAAACTCGCTCCCACTCAGGCTTCGAGCGCGCTGAAATTCATTTCCCGGAGAATCTTCAGGGCTCTGAGCGCGCTCCGCTCCTTGTCCTTGATCTCGAGCATCAGGTCGAAATCCATTCCTTCGACCTCTTCGAGAAATCGCCGGAAACGCACGGGGCTCAGGTGCTCGGTGTGGCTCCCCCGCCTCCGCCCTCGTGCCTGGTTGCTGTAGTCGACCATGAGCGATCCGTCACCGCGGCGCCACGTGCCGGCGGCCAGTGCGACCGCCTCCCGTACCGGCTCGCCGCTCGAGAGGATCTCATGGTGAAAGGCATCGAAGATGACGGGCACCCGCACCTTCCGGTGAATGGAAATGCAGTCGCCGAGCGAGTACGAGCGGTCGTCGTTCTCGATAGCGAGCCGCCGTTTGATACGCGCCGGGAGGCGTTGGAAATTCGACACGAATCGCCCGATCGCCGTATCCTTGTCCTCGTACACACCACCGACGTGTATCTGCACCTTCGCGCTCGCGTCGAGCCCCATCGCATCGAGCGCACGGCAGTGGTAATCGAGTTCGGCGACACTCCGCTCGATGACGTCCGGCCGGTTCGAATTGATCAGAACGAACTGATCGGGATGCATCGAGATACGGAGGTCGTTCTTCTTGATATAATCACCGATCCCGCGCAGCTCGCCGGCGAAGTGCGATGCCCAGTCGAACGTGCAGACGGGATGCGAGGCGAAGGGGACCAGATCCGAGCTTACCCGGAAGAAACGGAGCCCCTTCCGGGCGTTGTACCGGAGAATACGGCGCAGGCAGGCGAGATTGCCGCCGAGAGTCCCGGTCAGGTTCTCATCGGAGTAGTTCACCAGCCGGAACGTGCGGCTCGAGGAGCACCCGATTCCGCGATTTATACAGGGGTAGCCGACTTTCATAAATTATTGCCCCATCTGTTTCACGGCGCTTGCCACGACGTGCAGCCCATTTTCGCCCTGACGCCGGATTCCGTTCGGATGTGTTGCGCCCCGTACGCCGGGCGGCCGTATTTACAAGGTAATAAAAACTCGGGACCGGTGAAAGTATGCCGGTCCCGTACCGCGACGCTGCTCAGGCTCCGCGGGCTGTTGGAATTTCATTCGAACAATTTTTTCATGCTGCATAGCCGCCGTTTATCGATGGCGCTTGCAGTATAGACGAGGGACCAGATGTTGTCAAGATAAAATATAATTATTTTCATTTGGCAATGATTCGCAACATTCGAGATTAGACACGGGCAGCGATTCGGCAGACACGGGCAGCGATTCGGCAGACACGGGCCCTACACTGGAGAATCCGGCGGCCGTGTGGTATAATTGATCGGTACGAATTCTCCTGCGCGGCGTATTGCATTGAGACGTGATCGGGCACGGATCACCCGCTATGCGGCGCAGGCGCATGGCGGGGAGGGGTGCCGGTGGGACCGATCGCAGGTGTTGCACATGGATTTCTCTTCGCGGCTTCTCGATTGCTTGCTCTGTTCCTCCCCGCGCATGATGGGGGCGATTCTCCTGTTACTCCAGCGTTTTGGAGGCGGCTCCCGGGCGTGGCGCGGCAACATGGGGAGGATGCGGGCGCTCGTCCGTTCGGGCCATCCGTTCGTGCGATTCCTGCACCGCCTGGAGGCCGATCTCTCGCCGCGGTGCAGGAAGAGGCTCGTCGCGAATCTCATCGTGCGGGGCCTCCTGCAAAACAACAAACAGCGGGATGCATTCAAAGGGCGTGAAGGATTCCTTCCGCCGTCTCGTTCGCGCCGACATCACGGTGCAACCTGAACTGCCCCCACTGCAGCGCGGCGGGTCAGGCAGGCGAGGATCTCGGCCTCGATGTCATGCTTCGCGTGATGCGGGAGGCGCGCGATGAGATGGGGGTGCACTTTTTCATACTCACCGGCGGCGAGCCGTTCGTCTACGGAGACATCTTCACGGTGATAGAGAGTTTCCCCGATTGTTATTTTCAAATATTCACGAACGGCACGCTCCTCGACGAGGCGGTGGTGGGCCGGCTCGCAGATCTGGGTAATGCACTTCCGATGCTGAGCGTCGAGGGAGGCGAAGCGGCGACCGATCGGCGCCGTCGGGACGGCGCGTACAGGGCCGTGGAAAACGCAATGGGGCGTCTCCGCGCGGCCGGCGTCCCCTTCGGGTACTCCGTCATGGAGACACGCAATAACGTCGAATCGGTCACATCTGAAAAGTTCGTCGACTGGGCGCTGGGGCGCGGGTGCCTCGTCGGGTATTATTTCCACTACATGCCGGTCGGCCCCGATGCCAACATCTCACTCCTGCCGACGCCGCACCAGCGCGATCTCTCGCGGCGGAACGTCTACCGCTGGCGCAACGAGAAGCCGATCTTCCTGATCGACGTGATCAACGACGGACCGCTCACCGGCGGGTGCACCAGCTCGGGAAGGCACTACATCCATATTATTGCCTCAGGCGATGTCACCCCCTGCGTGTACAGCAACTTCTCCACGCACAACGTCTGCAACGTCACGCTGACCGAGGCGCTCAAGGGCGAATATCTCTCGACCCTCAGACGGGCGATACCGTTCGAGGGGAACGCGCTCAGGCCGTGTTTTCTCCTCGACCGCCCCCGATTTTTCTTTCGTACGCTCGAACTATTTTCTCCGCACTCCTGCATCCCGGGAGAGGGGGAATCGCTTAGAATGCTCGAGCCGGCCCTCAAGCGCTACGCCGAGGGAGTGCGTGAAATCTACGACGGGGCGTGGGAACGGGGCGAGTGGGAATCGGTCGTCAGCTCGATCCGCTGGCGGATCGGAGAGTAGGAGCGATGCGGAGCTGTCCGATAGTCCGATCCGCCGGTATAACGATGAACAAAGAGCACTCGCCGCCGCCACGGCGGCCATGCCGTAGTTGTGCATTGACAGGGCACCGCGGGATGGGGTACAATGCTTTTTCGTGAGGGATTTTCTTAATTTAAGCATCCTCCGTTTCAACACCGGGTTATGAGTAGATGAAGCTCGCCCGTATCGTAACTGAAGTTACACTGTCCTCACCGGATGATGCGGAGATGCACTCGCCACTGTATGAGTCATATAAATCAGTTC
>CBFCXB010000097.1:0-8118 GCA_965601905.1 uncultured bacterium
AAGACCGTGTCGGCGATGGAGGCGCAGTTAACCGGTATAAACGGCCCCGACGAACGATCGCTCAACTGAGTGAAGCATCACCGCCGCGACAAGGCGTGGATGCACGTGTAGTGTTCGACTGCAAAGCGATGTAACCCGTGGCTGATCTCTATTTTACGAAGCACCGGATCGCTTACAGCGGCTTTACAACGCAGCGCCTCGTGAAAATAAAGGTGCTTATTCATCGTTATGAGATGCGGCTACCTTTTTTGATCTGCGGCTGAGGAGGTAGATAGCGATAAACACCAGCACGAGACCGATCCATTTTGTGGTCGCAGACCACCCGTTCACCTGGGCGATAACGATCGGCCAGAGAAGGACCAGGCCGATCACGTTCAGGCTCGTGCCGGTGAACTTCCTCACCGCATAGTAGACTGTGAGGCTCATAACCATTAAAACGACAATCGTGATTGCCTCGGCCATTACGACACCTCCATCAATCGCACGGTGGCCATGCTTCGGTCGAATATTCGATGTGGCACTATCGTCTATTCGCCGTCGGTCACATGAGCCATGATGATCTTCATGGTATATCCAAACTTGAATCCGTGCTTGCCCTCCGTCGTTTCGACATGAAGAATCCCGTGTATCGTTTCCCCGATGTCTTTGCCGATCCCCACGATGGGATAGTCGGGGTCGGGGGTATAGCTGAGAAAGGTCAGGTATCCCCCGTACTTCTCGAACTCATGCGTGCCGAACGAGAAAAAGAACGTTCCGACCTTCTCTGGAAGCTCACCGAGCTTTTCCCGGTCACGGTATTTTTCGACCTTCGTTGAGACGTTGATGCTCGTGCTGACATAGAGGACCTCCCGCGCTTCCCTTCGCTTCCCTTCGGCGATCAGTCTCCGGTATTCCGGCAGAGCGCGTTTGAACTCCTCCTCGTCGTGCGTGACGGCCACAGCCCACCCCCTGTAGGGATCAGGGACCATGCCGGTTACCAGGGCGCCGGCGGGTATATACGGTTTCTCAACCCCTTCGGTGAAGGATTCCATATGGTGCGGATTGTCCGGCGGTGTTATAAGCGTATCTCTCAGAACAATGTCTCCCCCAGTCAAGGGAGCATCTGCAAACCCGCCTATTTTCGGATTGATGATGAGCGCCCCTGTTTCCTGCGCCTCGAGTACGACAGGCACAGCGAGGGCGATGATCAGCATGAGTGCTGCCTGCATTGCTTTCATGACCACTCCTTTATTATATGAGTCGCTATCATTGACAATAATACTCGCCTTCCTACTGTAAAATTACCACTTTTCTCGCTGAGATGCTTCTATTATAGTCGAGATCCGTGCGAAATAGACGCCGGATGGTATCGAGGCGCAATTCCAGAGGATCTCCTTTTTGCCGGTATCGCAGTAACGGTCGTATATTGTCTCGATATATCTCCCTTCAACGGAGTACAGGGCGATCCTCACCGTGCCGGATCGATTCACGATGAAGTTGAATGTCGTCACCGGATTGAACGGATTGGGGTGGTTGGAGAAGTGCAATCCGGATACATCCGGACAAGTAATTTCAGCTTCAGTCGGAGTGTTCGGAACGATATTACATATCGGCTCAGACCCCGGAGGAGACGGTCCAATGGCATATTCGTAGTGTTCCAATATATCACGTTGATACTGCGTGCATCTCCATTGTATCTGATTCAAGTATCCCGAATAGTTACCTCCCGTGTAGTTGTAATATACGTTTGTTACATGATCCAATAGGTATTCGGGATTGGTTCTTATCTTGAGACCCCACGAATCACGGTCCGCTCCAAGAATAGCCCGGTTGACGATCGAGAATCCCGAGCTGAGGTACGGATCGATCAGTATCCATCCGAAGCCGTCCCAGTACGCGGTGCACAGATGCCAGTTCGCGCCACCGAACTGATAGGGAGTAGAATTATAAGTGGGAAGAGTGCCGGCCATGACCACCTTCGCTGCAATACCGGCCTTGAGGAGGAGCGCGCAGGCGGCGTGAGCCCACTCCTCGCAGTGACCCGTGCGCAGGGTCAGAACCTGGGAGGCGGTTTTTGGGTAACCTGTCTCGTAACTCCCCGACCAGCTCATGTTCTCGTTCATCCAGTTGACGATCTTCTCCGGCACGCCGCGCCAGCCCCTCTGGTGCCAGTCGCCGGGCAATGCGAGGGCTTCCATGAGCACGGTCTCGATGACAGGCGAATCAACATCGACTATATTCGAACCGGACATCCACGGATTGTTCGTGTGGTATGTGATCGGATAGTCAATGCCCGGAAGATCGAGCTTGGCCGATTGTCTCGCCGTCAGGTAGACCCGATTGTCATAGCAGGAGTAGATAATCTTTAGCCAGACGCCCTGGTTGGAGTATCCCTGATTGTAATGATGCAGCTCGTAGTAGATCGGACCGCATTCTCCCACGGCGTAGACCGAGACCTCGTTCGTCGAATAGGACGCCCATTTCCCGACATAGCTGTAATTCGGAAAGGGCAACCTGACGCTGAAATCATCTTCCCCCATGGATCGAAGGGTGAACTCTAGGCGCCATTCCTGGGCGGTGATGTTTTTTGCGCCTTTGTAGTCCAACTGGGTGGTCCCACCAGGGTCGATCGAAAAGGCCAATACCGCAATCAGGATTGAAATGGTTTTCAATCCCCTGAGTGTAATGCGTATCATTTTCATCACTCCCGTCGGTGTCCGCGGGGATGTCGTCAGAGACGGAAACCGAGCCCGGCGATGAAGTAGAATCCATCGTCCTTGAACTTGATCGTCTGCTCGATCATGTCCCCGCGGTTGTGCTCGAGTGTCGCCGTGAGATAGAACCTCCGGTACGATACAGTCTCGACAGCCGCACCGACGGAATGGCCGATCTGTTTCATGCTCCCCATGAAATCGAGATAGAGAAACGGCGAGATGCCGAACCAGTGGAACCTGCCTGCCGGATGATACATCGCCCCGATCCGCATCTGGTCGACCGGCCCCGTTTTCTCGAGGCCAAACCGGTCGAGCCCGGTGCCGAAGGAGACGAAGGCCAGGTCATCGGGATCGAATAATCCCTGGAGATACGTCTCGGTCTCCAGGTACAGTCCCCGGACGGTGGGAAAAAGGTAGAAATTGGGAGGAGCGATGCGGAGCCCGGCTGCCGAGCCGAACTCGATAGTGCGTGTCACCCTCTCCTCGTGGACGATGTACCGGTATGCGCCGTACAGCGAGTTCCAGAGCTGACCGCTGAACGCCGCCGATAATCCGGAGACCATGAGCCAGGTGTCCTGGGAGATCTCGATACCAAGGTCGTTCATGAGATAGACATATCCGTTCACGTCGTTTATATCAAGGAAGCTACCGTTCTTTGTGACAACATACGTTATTGGATCATCGCCGTGGCGATGTATATATTCGAACGCGTAGATTGCATTCGAGTAGAATGCCATTCCGTCGCTAAGTGTCGTCGAGCCTGTGAGTGCCGTCATTCTCGCAGTGGACCGGCTATTCAGCCTGTTTCGGAAAAATCCGGCTTCGTTTCGCCGTATGAACCAGTTGAGGATGTAGGAATCGTGCGGATGGGTTTGGTAGTACTCGAACTCCTCTGGATCCCAGGCGTCGAATAATTCATGCTCGACATAACGCGGCACGAGTTTCGACCAGTCGGACGGGTCGATCCAGAAATGGCGTCTGTTTCTGTTGAGATATCGATGAGCAATCTCATGGCTGTAGTAATTCATGCCCTCGCAGAAGTAGAGGGTGAGCGCTGTATGAATCGACCGGCCGAAAATGGAGTTGTCGAGGCCGGTTCCCGCGGTGAGAGCGTCCCCGCCAGCCGTCAGAAGCTCCACCGCGGAGTGCCACGCCATGGTGGTGGCGTCGAAGCCGGCGAGTGGGTCTCGTGCCGGCCCGCTTAGAAACCGGATCCGCTCCGGGATGGAATCCGCCGGGCTGAATGCCTCGCCGGCCGCGGCCGGAAAGGCAGGCACCGCGAGGAGCGCGATCATTGCCAATAACCGCCTGATTCCCATATCCTCTCGCGCACTCACTGGATCAGAGGCTTCATGTCCAGATAGAGTCTTGTTATGTCCCCGGTCAACTGGTTATCGGGCATACGGGCGAAGTCGGCCTCGCCGAGTCCCGCCGCCCGGTACCGTTCGTATTTGCTTTCCAGCAGTTGAGCGCCTACCGAACACACGATCCAGAACGATTCATCGCCGAGATCGTCCGTTCCCTGAGCGATCACGACGACCTCGTTGGCTGTGATTTCTGCCTTGTGGTCACTGCAGACCGATGCAGGGTTTTCTCCGCTGCTGCATCCTGCCGATAGGACCGCCAGCACTAGTAACATTGAAATCGTTCTCATGATACACTCCTCCCGAATTTCAGGGAATCCTATTTTCGGTCTCGAAAGATCGGATGAAGTCATGAAGATTCGATCTAGCCTTCGAGCCGTACCTACCATCCAGAATCCATTTGACGAGATACCCATCACTATAGAGTATCCGGTCGGAATCGCATTCGTGCCGTTTCAGACGGATTCCGTCCGGCTGAAGGTGTACCGACACCATCCCCGATGCCGCCATCATATTCACGCAGACCGATACCTCATCGGCGAGGAGCCGTTGGAGCTGCGGCCCGTAGTGACCCTTCAGGACATCTCCGGCGATCGTCTCGAGGGATTGCGCTTCAGAGCAAAGTAATCCTCCAGGAGGAGGTGGTGGCGGAGGCGGAGGAGGGTCGGGTGGTTCTGATGGTTGAACAACTATTTCGGGATCTTTGTCTTCTGGATCAAAAATGCACGCGGGGACCGCTAGCGAAATAATAAGTAAAGACAGCAGAAGCAGTATGATCAACGTCCTTCGTTTCATGTCCTTACCCCCTCTTGGTGAAACCTGGACGCTGCGCGATTTATTGAGCCGCGATCATTGAAATCGTTTAATACGCATCCCTTTTGGAGTAGACAGAGCGGCTCATGAAGATTCTATTTCTATTTCATCTCCACCTCCTTTGATAGACGTATGAGCGAAAATGTTGCCCCATGTCAGTAGAAATACATATTCATAAATGGTTCCAATTGCAGACTGAAAGGTGGCAAAAAATTGGATAAAATATTTTCATCCCTGTAATTCAGGCAACTCGTTGATAAATTGTTAAATAGAAATGTCAATGCATGCCGATGATGTCATTAGTTTCATATTTTCGGAAGCCAACTAGAAATTCTTACAAGTGACAGAGGTGTTCCAATTGTCCGCCACGCTGGAACAGTTTCCTTTTAACCTCAATCCGACAATAAATATAGCGATATAATCAACAAAGAATTGAAAAAAGCCTTTCGCTGTGGTAAAAAGTAAGTGCATTACAAAGAACTTTTAACTACACCGAAAGGCCACAAACTGTGAGATTAAGAAAACCAGATTTGACCCGCCGTGTCAATGGGGAAATTTCGATAAAATTCACAGAGTCCGGGCTCACTTCGTATGCCGGTATTGAGCTGCTGACAAGATATCTACGTCGCACAAAACTCAACGAACTGATACGCAGACATTTTGTAAAGGCTTCGCTGAAGGGAGACTACAGCAGTGTCTCCATGATCCGCCTTGTCGCAGGGATGTTGATCGCAGGAGGACGCAGACTGCAGCATGTTGATTTCCTCAGAGTCGATCCGGCATTTCTGAGGTTCTGTCATCTGACAAGGCTGCCGACTGCGAGGACACTGAGCCGATGGTTGAAGAACTTCAAGGCGGTAACACTTGAGGGCTTCTATGCTCTCAACGCTGATATTGTCGCTCGAGTTGTAAGGCTTCTGGATCTTCGAACGATCACGGTTGATGTCGACGGTACTGTCGTCTCGGCAGGGATGAAAGTAGAAAGAGCAATTCGGGGATATAATCCGCATCACAGGAAAGTGCCGAGTTACTATCCGATCACAGCCTGTCTTGCCGAGACCGGTCATGTGATAAGGGTGAAGAACCGCAGCGGGAATGTTCACGACGGCAAGGCGTCGATCACTTTCCTCAGGGCTCTGTTTGGTCAGATCGAAGGGACCCTGGGCAGGGGATACAAGCTGATTATGCGTATGGACGGGGCTTTTTTCCTGCAGGGAGTGCTTGGTCTGCTCAAGAGAAGGAGTGCGGGTTACGCTATAAAGGTCCCTTTCTGGAAATGGCTGGACCTGAAAAACCTGATCAGAGAGAACCGCGAGTGGAATCGTGTGGGCAAGGGTATCGATTATTTTGAGCGCATGATCCGGATCGATAAATGGAATATCGAGCTTCGGGTAGTGATCTATCGAAAGAAAGTCCATCACAGGTCCAGGAAGAACTATCAGCTCGATCTCTTCGACCCTGATGATGGATACTGGCAGTACTCTGCCGTGGCCACAAGCCTTTCACTCGGGGGCAAGAGGCTTTGGCATTTCATGTGCGGACGTGGGATGCATGAAAAAGTTATTGGCCAGCTGAAAAACGATCTTGCTTTCGATACTGTTCCCACAAATCACTATGGAGCAAACAGCGCCTGGCAGCAGATAGTAGCTCTGGCGCACAATCTTCTCGTCAACTTCCAGATCGAGACCGGTGCAAGCCGTAGAAACAGATTATGGAAGCATACTACTATTTACAGATTGAAATCTGCGCAGACTCTCAGGTTCGAAGTGTTCAACGGGGCCGGAAAGATAGTGAATCCGAACGGAAAAACCCTTTTGAGATTATCCCGGAATGATTTTGCCAGAAAAACCTTCATAAAACTCGCCGAGGGCCTCAAGAAAATCGCCTGATGATTGTCGGATTGAGGTTAGAATTGTCAGCCCGCCGGTCGTTCAACTTGCGGACGAAGAAACAACGCCGCCCATCGAGGCTATTTCCCTTGAAGCGTATCCAAATCCATTCAATCCTGCTGTGCAGATTAGTTACAATGTGCCGGAACGAGGCAGGGTCCTGATTCAGGTCTGGGATATCACGGGTCGCCTCGTTCGAACGATAGAAGACTTGGAGAGAAACCAGGGTGTCTATCAGGCCTAATGGAATGGAATAAATGAAGATGGCAGGGCAGTTACATCGAGTGTATATTTCTGCCGTTTATCGTTAGACGGTACTGTCATAACCAAGAAACTCATGTTACTCAGGTAGTCCGCGTCACGTTAGTGCGCCAAGCGAAGCTTGGCGTCTCTTGCCGGGTGGAAGTCCCGGCCGGGTAAGGCCTAACCAGCCACCCGTACCGAGGGCTGCGCACGGGGAGGGGGCCTGAGGCCGAACGAGCCGTGTGAAGCGTACCCAGGGAACCATGTAGGCCGCAGGGGAGACCGCACTCCCCGAAGCTTGATACAGCCTCGTCAAAGCGAAGAAGCAGACGGCCACGGTGTTAACGTACCGGAAGCCAAAACAAAAGGACCGATAGGGCGAGGTCCTGGAGGGTCTGCCGGGGTCCACGAAGAGCGCGGCATGTGTGGAGAGAGGCGTCGAGAATTTGGGAGGCCCGAGAGGTTCCTGGATTGCTCCAGGTAGGTTGTTCCGGGAGGAGTGCCGATGACCTTTCGGGAGTCAGATCCACTGATAGTACTCAGAGGCGGTAGGGCCGACCACAGGGGGAAGCGGTGGACGGTGATTTGCAGCCTGCAAAGGAAACAGGTGCCGGGCATGTAGGACCGGAAAAGCACCTGTCAACCTCCCTGCAGGGGATAGCGAACAAGGCGAGACGAGAGCCGAAGCATCGGTTTCGTGACCTGTATCGGTTGCTCGATGAGGACTTCCTGCGTTGCAGTTATGGGTACCGCCTGGGCGTTGGTGCTCTTGACGCCGTGGACAAGCTCACGGTGAAGCTGCAGTTCGGGAAGTACAACCACATTGTGGAAGTAGACCTGGAGAACTACTTCGGGACGATCGACCACAAATGGCTGCGACGGATGTTGGCTGAGCGGATCGACGACGGGCCGTTCCTGCGGCTGATCGGTAAGTGGCTGAAGGCCGGAGTGCTGGAGACGGACGGCCAGGTGGTACATCCCGCGACGGGGACTCCCCAGGGCGGGGTGGTGTCACCTGTGTTTGCAAACGTGTACTTGCACTACGTGCTGGATCTTTGGTTTCATCGGAGGGTCGCACGGCGCTGCCGCGGTGAGGCGTGCCTGATCCGCTACGCG
>CBFCXB010000098.1:0-8058 GCA_965601905.1 uncultured bacterium
CGGCCGAGCGGCAGCGTAATGCCGGCCGCAGCAACCGTAATTCGATGACGCGGCGCTCGGTGCCCGCGTCATCCTCTATTATCCAAACACGTTCGGTACGTGCTTTATCTTGTCGTAACACATGTCGGGCCCGTCGACGCACAGGTAATAGTGGCCGACGTTGCACCGCCCGCACTTGCCCATGCCGCAGGACATCTTCCGGTTCATCGAGAGGTAGATCTGCGGCGGCTTGTACCCGACCTCGAGCAGCTTCAACGTCACGAACTTGAGCATTATCTCGGGTCCGCACGAAACGGCGATGCTGTCCGGTATACTGACCTCGAGGTCGTCGAGAAGCGTCGTCACGAGCCCCACGTGCCCCGTCCATCCCTTCGCAGGAATATCGAGCGTATCGGTGAACGTCACGTTGGGCGCCGCCTTGGCCCAATCATCGTATTGCCGTTTGAAGCAGAGCTCCTCGGGTAGTCGCGCGCCGTACTTAATCGCTATCTTCTTGTACTTCGAGGGATTCTCGAGCAGCGCATAGATCAGGGAGCGCAGCGGCGCAAGACCCACGCCGCCTCCGACCACCAGCACTTCGGCGCCGGCGAGCTTGTCGAGGGGGTACCCCTTGCCGAATGGGCCGCGAAGTCCCACCTTGGCGCCCGGCTTGAGCCCGTGCAGGGCGTCTGTGACCTTGCCGGTCCTGAGGATCGTGATCTCCATCTTATCCGTCACGCTCGGAGAGGAACTCGGCGTGAAGGGCGCCTCCCCGTACCCCGGCACGGTCAGCTGCATGAACTGTCCCGCCTTGAACGGTATGGGGCGTGAGGGTTTCAGGACGAACGTTTTGATCGTCGGCGTTTCGGTGATGACATCCTCGAGGATGGTGTCAATCGGGAAGTAAGGGTTTTTCATGCCCTGCATCTCCCTGCTACGTTGAAACCTTTGCCTTCACCTTCTGGAATGCTTCGCGCATATCGATGCCGGCCGAGCAGGTGTCGACGCACCTGCCGCACCCGGTGCAGAATATCGCCCCGTGGCTCAACACGAGGTAGTCGTACTTGTGAAAATAGCGATGCTTGACCCGGTCCGAGAGTCGGGGGCGCGGCGTCAGCATGCCGGCCATGCGGGCGTATCCCGTCACCTGGCACGAGTCCCAGGTGAATATCCGCTGGAAATGCTCGCCGTCCGTTTTCTGATCGTACAGCAGGAAACAGTAGCAGGTGGGGCAAATATTGGTGCACGCCCCGCACTCGACGCACCGGGCGGCGATCTCGTCCCACACCTCATCGGAGAGCGATTCCCTGATCGTCTCGGGAAGCCCCTCGGCCTTCGGAAAATCCTTGTTCTGATCCTGGAGGTTCGCGATGACCCCCGCACGTATCTCCTCGCGGGCATTGATCTGCTGCTCGCGGGCATCCGTGAAAAGTTCTTTGTTTTCCTCTATGATTTTTTCGCCGCGCTCGTCACCGGCCTCGACGAGGAATCCGCCGCTGATCTTGGAGATCGACAGTGCGAATCCCCGTTCCGGCCAGGGCTTGTTGCCGAGCAGGTTGCAGAAGCAGCTCGCGCCGCATTCAGTGCAGTCGGCTCCGATCACGAGCATCTTGTCGCGTCTGATCTTGTAGAATGGATCGATGAAATCGCCTTCGGTCTCGACCTTGTCGACGAGCTCCATCGCGTAGATGTCGCAGGCCCGGGCTCCCACTATAATGGTAAGGAGGAACCTGTCTTCCTCGGGGAACTCGTCCTCGTCGGGTGACGGATAGTCGGCGACGGGATACCGCAGGAGCTGCGCGAATCCCTTGAGCGGCTCGACGGCGCGATACCCGCCGAGTTCCATATTCTGGGGCAGGGGGAATGCCTCGACACGCTCGACATGGAGCTTGCCCGTATCCTCGTTCCGCACGGGTAAGAAAAGCTCCCCCTCGCTGGAAAGCTTATTAAGCAGTCGCTCGAAGTTTGCCGCGTCGATGAAATGCATTCAACTTCTTCTCTAGACAAAGAGACCACCGAAGCATTACCGGAACTGAAACCCGCCCCTCTACCTCAGTGGCTCAACCCCGCACTTTGATGATACAACAACGGGTAATTATCTACAGGAGACGGATATTGTCAAGATTTTTTCTCCGCAAAAGATGAATTTTTCCGTTTTTATTGCTGCTTTCGTTTTGCGTTACCGGGTTTCGTTACTGGAGGATGCGAATCGGTGCTCGGTGGTCCGAGCCGGGTGGTTGGTGCATGATGCTGGGGTGCTCGGTGGTCTGTGTGCCGCTCGGGGTGAGGCGGGCGGCTGACCGGCCGGTCACCGGACGGGGGCGCTCCGGCTCGAACAGTCCTCGCGCACCGGCGTCTACGCGATGTGCTACGATTGATTATGGATGGCCGGCCGGTGCGCTGCGGAACTCGCCGTCGGCCGCCGTTCCGGCACCCGGCCGTTTCCATCACTTTATATCGGTGTTTGCCGCTCAAATACGAATTCCAGTTCCGACGTCGGAACCAAATGTACGGTACACCGTACATTTAGTCCCAATATTGGGAGTGAAAAATTCCCCAACTCAAAGCGTCGCCGAAGATAACTGATTGTAACCATTGAAATAATGTCCGCGGCCGGCGGTGGGGAAAATGGCGCAATCATGCCTGCGCTTCCAGCGCCTCCTCGCTCGCGATCACATAGCGCAGGGCCAGGTAGAGCAGGATATATCCTGCGAGACCGAGCAGGGCGGAGAACTGAGAATCGTAGAACATGAAGACCTGCGTTACATATATATTGACGAGAACCGAGCGCTTGAACCAGATGTAGGCGTGAAGGCGGGAGGCGCGCAGCTGCACGGTGCCGATCCATATGCAGACGAGGCCGGCGCCCGCGGCGATCAGCTCATACATCGGATTGCTCGTGACAACCGGCCAGCCGCCCATGACGTTGCGAATGACCGCCACCAGCCCGCTCACTCCGAGGATAACGAAACCGGCGGTGAGCGCCGCGCGGAACCACCTGCTGAGAACGAGCCCGCGGTAGATCTCGCGCAGCCGCCGCCGGAAGCTGAAATATCCCGCGATGCGGACGCTGACAAATGTCTTCCGCTCGGGGAGGAGCTCCCGCAGCTCGACATTGACTTTCCGCTCGTACCAGCTCAGCGGCTTGATCCCGAGCAGCGAGCGGGCGAGCAGAAAGGCAAGGATGAAGATAACGTACAGGAGAGCGACGGTCGGCTTGTAGAAGTAATCGCTGTCGCTCGTTATGAATTTGCCCAACTCGTCGATAAAGGTGCCGAAGCCGATGCCGCCCACGATGGCCGAGAACCGCCGCATGAGTGGATTCCAGTAGATGAGCAGCAGGAGGAGGGCAAACAGCATGAGGATGCCGCCCCAGAGCATGTGGGCGATATGCGTATCGCCCGCGATGATACGCGGATACCCCGTGAGGGCTAGGTATCCCCTGATGGCGAGTATCGACGCCACCGCCGAGACGAGGAGAAGCTCGATGCTGTCCCAGCCGTCGGCGTCACGTATCAGATACCTCTCATCCATCGAATGCATCCTCTTTGAACCTCATGAGCGTTTGATTATCACACGGCCCGCCCGCCCGCACAAAGAGGTCTTTCGCCGGCCGCGGCGTTCGAAGACAGTGGTCTTTCGGTGTCCGTGCCGTGCCCATCGCGACATACCCTTTACAGATCGCCCCAAAATCATTAGATTTAGCTGTTCAAGCATCAGCAAGTAATGGAATGCCGGTTCATCAAATTCACGGCGTTTTCGCTCATAACAGACGGATGTCATGAAACAGATACGCAACTTCAGCATTATCGCCCATATCGATCACGGCAAGTCGACGCTGGCCGACCGGTTCATACAGCGTGCCCGGCTCGTCGAGGACCGGCAGTTCCACGACCAGATGCTCGATACGATGGATATCGAGCGGGAGCACGGCATCACGATCAAGAGCCAGACCGTCCGCCTCGACTATACCAACGCGGCGGGGGAGGAGTTTGTTCTCAACCTGATCGATACCCCCGGCCACGTCGACTTCTCGTACGAGGTCTCCCGGGCGCTGGCCTCGTGCGAGGGGGCGCTGCTCCTCATCGACGCGTCGCAGGGGGTGCAGGCGCAGACCGTCGCCAACATGTACGCCGCGCTGGAGCAGAACCTCACGATCATCCCCGTCATCAACAAGATCGATCTCCCATCGGCGGATGTCGAGCGCGCGCGGGAGGAGATCGAGTTCGAGCTCGGGCTGGATTCCAGAACGGCTATCCCCTGCTCGGCGCGAAACGGGACGGGGATGGATGAGATCCTCGAGTCGATCACGCGGCTGATCCCGCCGCCGACGGGCGATCGAAGTAAGCCGCTCGCCGCCCTCATATTCGATGCCAGGTACGATCCGTTCCGCGGGGCCGTCATGAGCTGCCGGATCGTCGACGGGGTCATCCGGACCGGCGATACAATACGATTGATGTCCCTCGGCACGACGCACCGCGCCGAGGAGGTCGGCATTTTCCGCATCACCGGCGAGCCGCGCGCCGCGCTCTCCGCCGGCGAGGTCGGGTACATCATCGCGGGAATCAAGACGGTCCGCGACACGCGGATCGGCGATACGATCACCCTCGAGGATAATCCCGTCGCCACGCCGCTCCCGGGATTCCGCGAGGTCAAGCCGGTCGTGTTCTCGTCGATATTCCCCATCCAGAGCGACGAGTACGACTCGCTCGTCGACGCACTCGAGCGGTACAAGCTCAACGACGCCTCGCTCATCTACCAAAAAGACTCATCGACGGCGCTGGGACAGGGTTTTCGATGCGGATTTCTCGGGCTCCTGCACCTCACGATCTTCGAGGAGCGGCTGGAGCGCGAGTACGACCAGGCCGTCATCATGACCGCCCCGAGCGTCAAGTACCAGTTCATTTTGAAAAATGGCGAGACGCTCATCGTCGACAATCCGCAGCTTTTCCCCGATGTCATGGAGATCGACCACGCCCTCGAGCCGTACATCAAGGCAACGATACTGATGCCCGAGAAGTACATGGGTGTCGTCATGACGCTCTGCCTCGAGAGGCGCGGCGAGAATCCGCATTACACCTATCCCGTGCCGGGGCGGATCGAGCTCGCGATCGAGATGCCGCTCGCCGAGGTGATCTATGATTTCTACGATAAGCTGATGAGCGTGACACAGGGGTACGGATCGTTCGATTACGAGATCATCGACTACCGGGAGGGCGATCTCGTGAAGCTCGAGTTCCTCGTGAACGGCGAGAAGGTCGACGCGCTGGCCAATATCATACATGCGGACCGCGCGCGGCCGCGCGCCGTGGCGATCTGCGAGAAGCTTCGCAAGGAGATCCCGCGCCACATGTTCAAGGTGGCCATTCAGGGCGCCATCGGCGGGAAGATCATCTCGCGGTCCACCGTCACGCCGTTCCGCAAGGATGTCACGGCCAAGTGCTACGGCGGCGACATCACGCGAAAGCGCAAGCTCCTCGAGAAGCAGGCGAAGGGAAAGCGGAGGATGCGCACCTTCGGGCAGGTCATGATCCCGCAGAGCGCCTTCGTGGCGGTGCTGAAGACGGGGGAGGAGTCATGTTGGTTCTAGGTGATGGGGCGCGGGGCGCACGCCGCGCGCGCGGCGATGAGCCCCGTCTCTACGTGCATGTACCGTTCTGCAAGACGAAGTGCCCGTACTGCGATTTTTATTCTTCTACATCGGATGCTGACGTTCCGCGGTGGCTTTCGTGTCTCGCCCGCGAGATCGATCTCTACACCGGCACGTTCTCTCATTTCGACACGGTGTACATCGGCGGCGGCACGCCGTCGCTGCTCGATGAGCATGAAATTGCTCTCTTAATAAATACTATCACTACTGCGTTCGATATCACCGATGACTCGGAAATTACCATCGAATTAAATCCCGACGACGTCACGCCGGCCAAGCTCGCCGTCTACCGGGAGATCGGTATAAATAGAATCAGTCTCGGCGTGCAGTCGCTCAGAGATGATGAACTGGCGTTTCTCGGGCGCCGACACAATGCAAAGCGGGCGCTCGATGCAATTCGTGAAATTCGCGATGCGAGATTTGATAATCTCGGCGTCGATCTTATATATGGTTTCGAGGGGCAGGGCATCGCCGGGTGGAAGCGGACGCTGCGGTGCGTGCTCGATCTATCTCCAGAGCATCTTTCATGCTACCAGATGACGATCGAGCCGGATACGCCGTTCGGCCGGCTGCGCGCGGAGGGGTCGATTCGCGAACCCGACGAGGAATTGCAACGGCGGCTCTTCCTCACAACGGCCGAGTTCCTACGCGCGCACGGCTACATCCATTATGAGATCTCGAACTTCGCGCGCAGTGAGGATCTCATCGCGCGGCATAATAGTAAGTACTGGCGCCACGCGCCCTATCTCGGTCTCGGTCCGGCCGCCCACTCGTTCAGAGAGAACAAGCGCTGGTGGAATGTGCGGAGCGTCGCCGAGTACTGCCGCGCGCTCGAAGCCGGCACGGCTCCAGTTGCAGGCTCCGAGCAACTGCAACCAGACCAGATCGCCCTGGAAAAGATATATCTCGGCCTGCGCACCCGCGACGGCGTGGACCTCGATCTCGTATCCAGGAACATGCCCGCGCAGAACGCCCTCCGCCGGCTCCAAAAAGAATCCCTCGTTCGAATCACCGGCGGCCGCCTCACCCCGACCCCCAAAGGCTTCCTCGTAGCCGACGAACTCCCGTTACTGTTTTTCTGAAAAAGGAGCGAATGTATTATTGTATCGGCGAAGTTGAGGGTGGTATTTTAACAGTGCGATTTACATACCGACGCCAAGTGACACGTATTATTGGCGCTGGATACTGGAGAAAGGGGGGAAATTTTTTATGAAGCAGAAAACAAAATACACGGATGAGCCTATGGGCGAGTTGGAAATTGTGGAGGATTTTCTGCCACCTCCCGATCAACTAGCGTTAAAAGATGACAACATAAAGGTTACTATCTCGCTCAGCAGGACCAGCGTAGAATTTTTTAAAAGAGCCGCCCGAAAAAACAACACTCAATATCAGAGATTGATTCGGCGCGTGCTCGATTTGTATGCTCAGCGGTTTCGAGATAAGCCTATAACTTCGCGCTCCAGTGGCCGGTCGCTTCGCGCCCGCCGCTGATCCGCACGTTGTACTGCTGAAACATATTGCAGTTTGCATACAAGAGATAGGAGAATCAAATGGAAGGGCTTAACCGAAGATTCAAAAATCATACACAACAATTCCTACGCACAACGCCAATTATTGAGTCGCTGCGACATATGACACACGCTCCAGCACAAGGAGTTGTAGAGTTTGACCTTGAGCCTTATCAAAAAAATGCTGCAAGGATCGGTGTCTTTGCTGAGAGAGGCAAAAATCCAACTAGAAGAAGCCATCGGATCAGAGCGTATTGGTTACCGTGGCAGCCTAATGGCACATCAACTATACAGCTGGGTGATCAGGCCGATTATTTTTTTACCTCTCAATTGGCAGGTTGTCAGATACGCATTGTTCCTGGTCCATATCGTTTTGGGCGGACGAATCATCCCCGTGTATTGCACATTGCAGGAAATGTAACGCCAGCTCATGATCCCACCGGCGCCAGCTGGAGGAATCAGCAAGCGCAGAACAATCTCGATCACGCCGCGCTGGGAAGGTCGCGGGCACTGTCATCTACGGGAGGAGGGAGTAGGGGGTATCAAGGAGAAGGAGTGAACGTAGTCGGTTTTATAAGATTGGCCCAGTGGCAATTTTGGGGGCAGCAAGTCGATTTTGACAACATAACTGTTGGTCGAGTCTGGCAAATTCGATGAGGAAGGACTTCGCTAACGGTCATGTACATAGAGTCACTTGGGCAGGATTGTACACGAACCCGGTAAATCATAAACATGCGAAAGCCCGGTATAACAACGGCATGAACCCGACGGCGGCTTCGCAACGCTCCGCCGCCACGGGTTATGCCGACCGTTCCTCAATCCGTCATTCTTTCGGAGGTTAATTTTTGGCCGGGCGCCGGGGCGGGGGCGCGCCGGCGCAAACAGTCCGCACGCACCGGCGCAAAAACGGGATATCTAGAT
>CBFCXB010000099.1:0-8022 GCA_965601905.1 uncultured bacterium
GGCGGCCGAGATCTCATCCGGCGCCGCCGCATCGAGCACGCTCGTAAAATCGATAGCCGCGCGCAGGTAATCGCCTTCCTCGAACCGCAGCGATCCCAGGCGGAAGTGCACCATGGCGCGGAATTCGCTGTCCGGGAAAAAGTTGAGAAACTGTCCGTACGCGAGTTGTGCGTCCCGGGCCGAACCCGACTGCCGGTACGAATCGGCCATGAGGTAGTGGGCCCGGTCAGCCGCCGAGTAGCCGGGGAACTGGCTCACGACACGGCGGAACCCCTCGGCGGCCTCGCCGTACCGCTCCGCCTGGTAGCTCCGCATTGCGATCTCGAACTGCGCATCGGCGGCGAATGAGCTCGTCGGGTACTGCTCGACGAGATGCGCGAGCACCTCGCTGCCGTCCTCGCGCTGGCCGAGGCGATAGAGGGAGAGCTCGATTCCGCGCTCCGCCTCCGTTGCTACGTGCGAGCCGGGGAACCGGGCGAGAACGTCGTTGTAAAGACCCAGCGCCTCTTCGTCGTTACCGGCGTTGTACCCGCACTGCGCGATCCGAAGCATAGCGAGCGCCGCCGTCCGGCTCTCGGAGAAATACTCGAAGAGGATCCGATAGCAGCGCTTCGCGTCGTCGTAGTAATCGGCCCGGAAGTAGAGGTCACCCGCTCTCACCAACGCCCGCTCCGCCATCTCCGATGTCGAGTCCGCGGCGACGAGCGCTTCCCATCGATCGACCGCATCGCCGTTCTGATCGAGGAGCTGGTAACAGAGTCCCGCCTGATACAGCGCATGCAACCGCTTCGAGTGGCCGTGGAACCGCCGCAGGAATTCGTCGTAGGAAGCGGCGGCCTCCGCGTACGATTTCCGGTTGAAGAGAATATTCGCCTTGTTGAGATATGCCGAGCTCAGATTTTCCTCGTCGTACGATCCATACCGAGCGAGCATCGCCTCCTCGGTTTCGATCGCGAGCTCATCGTTGCCCTGCTGTGCGTACGTCCACGCGAGGAGACGGCTCGCCGGAACCGCGATCGAGTGCTCGGGGAACTCCTCGATCAACTGTTTCAGCATCCCTTCCGCCTCGGGATATCGCGCCTGCGCCGCGAGGGCATCAGCGTCTATCAGGAGGGCGTACGCCCGCCACGGTGACGTGCTCGGGGGCATTTTCCGGAGCATGAGATGGGGGACGCCGGAGAGCTGCCCCAGATTTCCCGTTAGATGGTACGAGTACTCGAGCAGGCAGAGCGATGCCTCGACGAGCTCCCGGTGATCGTCGGACGCGAACACGAGTATGCCGGTGCTGTCGTCCGTCGCATAGCGGTCGAGGACGAGCTGGAAGTACGGAATCGCCGCCTGTGGACGCTTCTGATCGATGAGTCCGACACCCGCGAGATACGCCGCGGCGGGAGATTCGGGGGACATCGGATATCCCGCCACCACCGCCTGGTACGTGCTGGTCGCATCGGCTCCCCGTCCGATCGCATCGAGACTACGGCCGATCCTATATTGGGCTCGCGCGGCGAGTGAATGCTCGAAGTAATCGGCGAGCACGCGGTTGTACTCGATGATCGCTTCCTCGTACAGCTCCTGGCTGAAGAGCGCCTCGCCGAGGAGGAACTGGGCCCGCGCCGCGACGTCCGCGTCGCCGTACTGCGTGACGATCCGCTGGAGCAGATCCGCCCCTTCCCCCGCCCGTCCGTCGAAGTAGGCCGCCATGGCCTGCCTCAATTGCGCCTCGCCGCGAATATCGGTCCGTGAAGCCCTCTCGGCCACCAGGGCCATCTCCTCGGCGGCACTCTTGTATGCACCGCTGGTCAGGAAGATATTGGCCTTGGCCAGCATCGCCGGATCACGCAGCGTCGAGTGGGGGAACCGTTCGATGACCTCGCGGTACTGCGCCGCCGCCTTGAGCATGGCGCCTTGCGCCTCGTAGCCGAGGGCGCGCAGATACACCACCGCCGCATTATCGTTCACACCGCTCAATGGCTCGATCACGTCTTCATTGCGCCCTTCGAGGTACGCCACGATGGCATACGCCAAGACGACGCGGGGATCCTTCTCCATCCACGAATAGCCGGATACCAGCTCGCCGAGTATTCGAACCGCCTCGGTCCTCGCATCACGACGGAGGGCGTTCCACGAGCGGGCCAGCAGCACCTCGGACCTGAACGTGCTCTCCGCGTATTTCTTTTCCCATTTGATCCATTCCCTCGCGGCCTCCTCATCCCTGCCGGCTGCCTCGAGCGCCATGATGTATGCAGCGTCTGCCTCGTCTTTGTATATATTTTGCCCATCCTTTTTCCCGGCGTTCTTGAACTCTTCAGCCGCCCGCCGGTAATCCCCGAGTGCATAGTGGATCTCACCCGAGAGGAAATGGGCGGCGCAGCGCTTCTCCTTAGGAACGTCCCCATCCAGGAAGCCGGCCATCGACCGCGCCACATCCCGCACCGTCCCGCGCCGGTCCTCGAAGGAAAGGAACCGCGCCCGTTCGAACAGCAGCCCGATACCCGGCAAGGTCGCAGGAGACCGATCCGCCGGATCGCCGTCGTTCGCATCCTTCGCATCGGCCAGGCATGCCGTTGACGCGAGGACGACAGCCGACACGAGAAGCACGGGCAAAACCAACAGGCAGTATCTATCGGTGCGAACCATACCAACCACTCCTTACGGTTCTTCGTTACGTGCCATCGCCCTCACTGATGATGACCGGTATCTCACCCTGCGGTCCCGTAGTCGTTATTTCGACCGAACGCGCACGCCCCACGGTCTCCCGTCCTTCGGCATCGATAACGACGAGCTGGTACCTGTACACGCCATCCGCCAGGGGAAGACCGGCTTCGTCCTTTCCGTCCCACATGACATGCGACGGCGGCAGTCCCTTCCCGCTGAATTTTCGAACGATCCGATTCGATTTGTCGACGATATCGAGGCTCCAGTTGACCGCATCGGCCTTCGTGTTCGCCTCGAGATGGAACTTGGTGACCGACTGCGTGCCGAGCGGTGAGAACACCGGCGGGAGCGCCTCGGAACGGGCGTAGTAGCCACCGAACCGGTACGAGATTCCGACGCGGTGCATCACGCCGAGAATGTGATCCGACACTCCATAATCGAAGCGAATCCCCTGCGCGAAATTGAAGCTTATGCCTCCGGCGGCATACTGATCGTAGTAGCCGAGACGCAACGCCATCGTGGGGTGAATCCAGAACTCGCTCCCGGCGTGCAGCCGCGAGCCTTCATCGGCATTGTAATTGATATCCGCCGTAACGAGCGTCCTGCCGGAGAGGAATCGAAACGCGAATCCCCCTCGGAACTCCGCCGGAAATGCCTCCTCCGTCTCCCGCAAGGTGAGGCTCGGACCGCCGATATTGAGCAGCGAGGCCCCGACCGTCACAGACGGCATGACGCCCACGAGAAGGCCGACGTCGGCACCGGCGCCGGACGCATCGAATTCATCGATGCTCTGCCGGATGATCTTCAGGTTGGCGCCGAGGGCGATGCGGCCGGAAAGACTCTTCGAAGCCGAAAGCAGGAACGCCATCTCCCCTTCTCTGAATGTGCCCATGACGTCGTTGAGCTCGTTCGTCCGCTCGAACTCGCCCGAACGCAGCGATAGCACGGTGAGTCCGAAGCCGGGCAGTATCCGCCGTTCCGGCGTGGAAAAGCTCAGGCCGTTGATCGTTGTCTCCTCGAAATAGCGCGCCGTCTCGAGATGGATGGCGTTCTGGAATACCCTCGTGAGACACGCGGGGTTCCAGATCACGCCGGGTGGCTCATCGGCAGCGGCGACGAAGGCACCCCCGAGACCCGTCGTGCGTGCCACCGAGTAGCTCGAGAGCCAGTCTCCCGGAGCTCCGCCTCTCTTGTCCTGGGCACATGTGCTGGAAGCTCCGGCCGCCAGCACGCCGAAGCAGAGCGCGATGACCGCTGCAAGAATCCCGATCTTATGCGTGCGAATGCGGTTCATGAGTCCTCCTGTTCATCGTACGACCGCTACCCTGCGGCGCATGACATGTAGTGTCTCTCCATGCCCTTCCGCCTCGACGACGGCGATATATCCTCCACTGGAGACGTATTCACCGCGGCCATTCCGCCCATCCCACCGGAATTCGTTCAGTCCCGAGACACCGCCCTGCGTGCCCCGCGCAAAATCTCTCCTGAGCACGAGGTTTCCGCTGAGCGTGTAAAGCCGGAGCGTGACATTCGCGTCATCCACGAGTTTGTATGCGATGATTGTTGATGTTTCGCCCGGGTGGAATGGGTTCGGGTAGTTGGTGATGCTCCCCGCCGCGGCGGTCGGATCGAAGAGCGCGGTCTCTATATCGAGCTCGGCCGTGATGCCGCTCGAGGTCGCCCGCACCCTGCTCGTGCCGGGCACCTTGGAGCTCAGAAAATCAGCTCTCGCGACGCCGTCATCACTCGTAACAGTATCGATCGCGGTGAGCGTGCCGTCCCCGCCGATCAGCTCGAAGGCGACGGGGCGATCCGGCACGCCGTTTCCGAACTCGTCGACGACATGGGCGCTGACCGCCGCGTGCTTGTTGCCGCCTACCCACGATGGATCGCTCGAGAGCTCAATCTCCGCGGGCAATCCGGGATGAACGACGATCACGCCCGTCACTGCGGGATCGTTACCCGCATCATCGGTCGCCTTGAGAATTATCGACTCCGCGTACGTGTAGGTCTCGGTGATCGCCCGCTGCCCCTGGAGCAGCTGGAACTGCGTGACGAGCAGGGCGCCGTGCCCCGGCTCCTGTGTCGATGCGTTCAAGACGGCGATGTCGACGAAGGAATTGATCTCTTGAATCACGCTGCCGGCGTCGTTCGTCACCTTGACCGTCAGGGTGAACGGCTCGCCGGCCAGCACCGTGTCCGGGCTCACCTCGGCCTCGAGATGGAATCCACTCGAAATGGCCCGCACCTGTGTGGTGCTCACCGGCATCGCCGGCTGGGTGATATTGGACGCCGTAATCTGCTGGTGCCCGCCCGTCGAGAGGCGCACGCTCATGTCGACCTGACCGTTCGCGAGCGGTGTATCGGGCGGCAGTTCCGCCATCGGATCGCTCGAGGTGATCCGGACGACATCGGTCGCACCCGAGACGGGATTCCACCAGGCATCCGTCGCGCACACCGTCACGGTGAACGCGAAGTTGATGGACTGATCGGTCGCCGCGCCGGTGCGTCCCGTCTCCGTGCCGGGAGCGATCTCCTCGCCCGGCGCGAGGACGAGTATCCGCGCGTACGGGCCGGCGACCACCTCGACGGGTCTCGACGTGTGAGACGCTATGCCGGTGGAATCGGCATCCTCGGCGGTGATCGTCTGGTACCCGCAGGCGTACAGCGTCGCCGGGAACGAGACCTCGCCGTTGACCAACGTCGTCTCCGTGGGGATGTCCGCAAACTGATCGGAGGAACCGAGCGCGATCCTGTCGGTGATGCCCGGTACCCTGTTCCAGTAGGCATCGACGGCCCGGACGGTGACGCTGAAGCTCGATCCCGCATTCTGGCTCGTCGGCTCTCCGCTGTATCCCGACTCCGTTCCCCCCTGCGGCACCTGTCCCGGAAGAAGCACCTGCATTCCCGTGAACGGACCGGGCAGCACCTGGAATGAGTTGCTCGTACCGGTATGCGGGGGCGACGAGTAATCGGAGCAGGTGAACGAAACGGCGGCGCCCGCGCCCCTGAACACCATGTCACTCGTCCATACGCCATTACTGAACGATATTCCCTCGGGTGATATGCTCCCCGCTCCGGTATTGGCGGAGAGGATCGCATCGCCAAAGTACTCGGGAATGGTGTTTCCCCCCACGTCGGTGGCTCTTATCGTCACCGAGACCGGCTCCCCGGCAACGATCGGCGACGGTATCGGCTCGATCACGAAATGATCGGGAGCGCTCGGGATGACCGTTATCGGTTCGCTTGTCATCCCCTGAATGGATGCATTCGTCTGGTCCGCGACGGTGAGCGTCTGCGCGCCGACGGTGGCGAGTGTTACGGTGAATCTACGAAATCCGTCGGTCATCGCACCCGACACCGGCGTGCTGGCTCCGGGGTCGCTCGAGGTGATGCGGACGACATCAGAGCTCGGCACCGGATTCCAGTAATCATCGGTGGCGTACACATCGACGCTGAAACCCTGCCCGGCTGCCTGCGTCGCCGGTGTGCCGGTAATGCCGGCCATGCTTCCCGGCAGTGGATTCTGTCCCGGAACGACTATCTGCACGCGGGCGAACGCGCCGGGATGCACGATGAACGGGTCGCTCGTTCCGTTCTTCGATGGATCCGACTCGAGATACGCGTATATATTGACATTCCCGCGATTGATACTGCTCTCGTCGGCGCGGTACATCGTCAGATCACCGGCCCACGTTCCCCCCGTGAGCGTGACTTCCGCCGGTGATATGCGGCCCTCACCGTAACTCGTTATCTGTCGCAGGCGGACTGGCCCCGAATATCCTGATACAACGTTTCCTCCGGCATCGATCGCCGTCACGGTATAGGCGGCGGGGACGCCCGCGTAGCGGTGCTTCTGGCTGATCTCGTTGAACTGGAAACCCTGGAGGACCATAACGACGACGTACGATGACACGGCGTCAGGGATTGTCGGATCCGTCTCATCGCTTGCGCTGAGCGTGAACGAGCCGCTGGCGTTCAGAGTGACGGTCAATGCCACCTCACCGCCGACGAGCATCATGGGGGCCGGCAAACCGGCGCTTTCATCGGTGGCGCTCAACGAAACGATGTTCGTGACCGACGTCACCGTGTTCCAGGAGTCGTCGCACGCTCTCACCGTAACAGTGAATGGAATACCCGCGGTCTGTGTCTTCGGCGCGCCAACCTTGCCCGATGGCGAACCCGGTGCGGCCGCTTCCCCCGGGAGCAGCACCTGCAGCTTGGTGTATGTCTGTGCCCGGACCGGCATTACAGCCGCCGACAGAACAAGTATTCCAACGAATGCGACAATACATGTAAACCGTATCGACTTGATTGCCAGATGCACGGCCTTCACCCTCTCTGTTGCATGCCGTATCCCGGCAAGCGCTTCTATTGTTTTGCTTTTACTTCCTTGTTCGGTCTTCGAGACACCTTCCTCGTTATTTTCCTCATCTTTTGCCGATACGCCGCGCGAGCAATCCACGTACCACTGGCCGCCGCCGCTCGGCACGCCCGGGAAATCTTTCAGCGCAACTCATGAAGGGATACAAAGTACAGCGACGGGAAAAAGTGACGGCGGTCGTGCGTCGAAAACAAAATCTCCGTGTGCGTGGCTCAACAGTATTGCATTTTCGGATGAGCACATGAGACACGGGAAGGAACGTCGTTCATGCGCGAACCACTCTACGGCAGCATGGATTGTAATGATGAGCGATGGGGAACGTGAAATATGCAACATCCCTGGAATCCGCGCGGCTCCAGTCCGTCGGGTCGCCACTCGCGGGGGATGAGTCTCGATCCGGCAGCAGCTCACTGTCACGGTAGCACATCAGGGGCGGGGATAGCCGCGGCACGGCGGCTCATACAGTCCTCGCGCGCCGTCCAGGCACCTTGAGAATTCCCGTCACGTTTTGCGGAATAGGCGCGCTGCGGAACTCGCCGGCGCACCGCGGCCATCCCCGCCCTTACACACCCACTTCATTTCCTATTTTCAACGCAGCAAGTTTAGAAGACCGCCATGTGAGTATCAATTTCTTCCAATGCGGGACTTGAGAGGAGCGGTGCTCGTTTCCTTGACATGCCATCCGGTGTCTCTGGATTCACCCGCTGCACGGGGGAACCGGCGTGTGGAGTGAGCAGCCCGTACTGCTGCATCAAATCAGCACAGGGCATCAGGCGGGCACGGAGTTCCTGGCGCAGGGCTTCGGCGCTCTCGCGCCTCCCCATATCTTCGTAGAGCTCTATGACGTGCAATGCGTATTCGGGCCGCGACGGATCGAGGTGCATGGCCCCACATGTCATGTGGAGCGGAATGATCTGAAAACCATCCTCGTGCTTCGACGCCGCCGCCCGGTCGAGAGACTCCGCCACATACCCCGATTCGAA
>CBFCXB010000100.1:0-7974 GCA_965601905.1 uncultured bacterium
GACCGCCGTCCCTACGCGCCCGGCCAAACATTCACACCCAAAAGAATGACGGATTGAGGTTAATTATTTCTTGACCTTTATTTCAACAGGCAACACTGATATACTCCGACCCGTGTAAAATCGAAAAGGAGGATTGCCGTGAAAATCGCACCTGTCATCGCCTGCGCTTTTATTATCGTACTAATCATTTCGACCGCCGCGGCGGCCCAGACCGTTACGAGAGTCGCCTCCGCCGACGAACCGCTGACCCCGCCGCTGCGGAGCGGCCTTTTCACCTACCGGTTCGTCGCCGATGTCGACGACGCATCGGCGCTCTTCGTCAATCCGGCGGGGCTCGGAGCAGGAAAACTGCCATCATCGCTCATGAGCGGCACGTACGGGTACGACCGGTTGACCGAGCTGACATCCTCCCTCTCCGTTCCCGGGCTGGGATTGGGCTATTCGCGCCTCGACAGGGAAAATTACAAATCGAATTCGTACTTCCTCGGACTGGCGGGCGAGCTCGTGCGCCATCTCGACATCGGCACGGCGCTGCGGTGGCACCACACCGACATTCCGGCGCCGGACCGTTCTCCATTCTCCGTCGATTTCGGATTCCTCTTGAGACCGCTCCGGTACCTCTCGCTCGGCGGCGTATGGAAGAATACCAACCGCCCGCGCTATCTGGGCGGGAGGCTCGAGGATTCGTTCACCGGCGGCATCTCGATACGTCCCCTAACCGAGCGCATCACGCTCTCCGGCCAGGGCGAATTCGCCGACGGCACAAAGCCGGGATGGATGGTCGGCGGCCGTGTCTCGATCGTACCGGGGATCGAGTTCTTCGGTGCGTACGTGCGCGACCTCTCGTTCGGCGGGGACGATCCATACGAGGAATTCACCGGCGGTATCGCCGTTGCGCTCGGTTCCTGGAACCTCCGGTCCTCGACGCGATCACGCATCGAGGGAGATGCCGACTACAGCCGCAACAGCTTTGCCATCGAGCAGCGCGGTGCTATTGTGCGCGACGCCCTTCTTCATCGAAAAAGACACGCCGAGGTCACGGTGAGCGGCGCTTATCTCGACGAGGGGGGCGGATTCAGCCTGATGGGATCTGATGCGGGCGACCTCCACCGACTCCTGC
The DNA here is from genome assembly GCA_965601905.1 of uncultured bacterium. GTDB lineage: Bacteria > Krumholzibacteriota > Krumholzibacteriia > Krumholzibacteriales > Krumholzibacteriaceae > DATKWS01. Next base: position 1,121 of record CBFCXB010000100.1, read on the forward strand.
GCGATCTCGAGAGCGTCCGCACCGATAACGACGTGGACGGGCTGCTGCTCAAGGTAGGATCGCTGAAGGGCGGCTTCATCGGTCCCGTCAGCGGCAATCTCTACGAGATACGCGAGGCGGTCCGTCGCATACGCGAATCGGGCAAGCCGGTGGTCGCCTATCTCAAGAACGAGGCAACCGCCTCCGAGCTGTACATCGCCTCGGCGGCCGATCGCGTCGTGGCGCCGCGCGAGGCCGTTGTCGGCATGCTCGGCGTCTCACTCGAGATCAACCGGATGAAACGGCTGTTCGCCAAGCTGGGCGTCGACTGGGACTTCTACACGGCGGGACGGTACAAATCGTCATTCCACACACCCTACACCGACACCACGACGGCGGCCCAGGAGGAGGAACTCTATTCGCTGGTCAACGAATCGTACCGGCTCCTCATCGAGGCAATCGCCGACGGGCGGGGGATCGACCGGACAAAGATGCGAGAGCTGGCCGACGGCCGCATCTTCTCGCCGGATGAAGCGATCGAGGAAGGCCTCGTTGACGTGATCGGCTGGGAGGAAGCGGGGAAAGAGGAGCTCGGCAGGCTCGTCGGCGCGGACGCTCCGAAAAAACTCAAAATGACGCCGATCACGAAGAGACGCTACTGCGACGAGCGCTGGACGCCGCCGCCGACCGTCGCAATCGTCGGGGCGTATGGAAGTATCAAGCCCGGCAAGAGCAAGCGGGCTTTTCTGACAGGCGACCGGACGATGGGTTCCGAGACGGTCGTGAAGCAGCTCAAGGCGGCCTCCGCGCATCCCGGAGTCAAGGCGATCCTCTTCAGGGTCGACAGCGGGGGCGGCTCGGCCCTGGCCAGCGACGAGATACTGAACGAGCTGCGGCGCATCCAGAAGGAGCGGAAGATCCCCGTCATCATCTCGATGGGCAACGTCGCGGGCTCGGGCGGGTACTGGATATCGATGTACGGGGATGCGATATTCGCCGATCCCTTCACCATAACGGGGAGCATCGGCGTCGTGGCGGCGAAACCCGTGATCCAGCGCCTGTACGAACGGATCGGCGTCACCAACGAGGTCTACAAGGCGGGCAAGTACGCCGACGCCTGGTCGATGCGCCGGAACATGACGGACGAGGAGATGGAGCTCCTCGGCGAATACATCGACGGGATGTATGATTATTTCATCGAGAATGTCGCCGCGGGCCGGAAGATCGACCCGGAACGGGTACGCGAGATCGCCGAGGGGCGTATCTACTTCGGCACGCAGGCGCTCGATCTGAAACTGATCGATCGTATCGGCGGCATGAGGGACGCCATCGAGCATGCCGCCTCGGAGGCCGGGATCGCCGGCGATTACCGGACGGTCTATTTCCGGGCATTCCCCCGGTTCTGGCACGGCCTGGATGATGTGTCACCGGTCGGGATAGCCAGAACACTGAGATCATTGCTCGGCGGCGAGGAGATCTGCTTCGACGAGACGCTGTACATATTTTAAACGTGCCGTGGCGCAACATCCCGTGCCCGGGCCGCCTATCAAAGGCGGCCCGCCTCGGGGATCCTACACCCGCCGCTTACCGGCGGACCGCCTCGGGAGTCAAGGACCCACTGCGGCGCTCCCGCTACGACGCGCACTCCGCATCGCTCCCGCTACGACGCGCACTCCGCATCGGCTTTATCCTCGAACCATCCGTAGGCGGCGGGAACCACGAAGAGCGTGAAAAAAGTCGCCGAGATCAGCCCGAATACAACAACCGTTGCCAGCGGGCGTTGAACCTCCGAGCCGATTCCCCGCGCCAGCAGAAGGGGCAGAAGCCCGAATACGGTCGTCATGGTCGTCATGAGAACCGGACGCATGCGGAGCGTCGCTCCCTCGATGATCGCCTCCCTTCGCATGAGGCCGCTCTCCACGAGCCTGCTTATGCAACTCACGAGGACGACGCCGTTCTGCACACCGATCCCGAACAGCGCGATAAATCCGATCGCCGCCGGTACGGAGAGATATTCCCGCATGAGATAAAGGCCGAATATGCCGCCAAACAGCGCCAGCGGTATCGTGAAAAAGATGAGCAGCGCCTTGCGCAGAGACCCGAACGCCATGCCGAGAAGAAAAAAGATGAGAACGATCACGGCCGGGACGATGAATGCCAGTCGCGCCATCGCGCGCTGCTGATTCTCGAATTGCCCGCCGTACCCCACGTAGATTCCGGGAGGGAGAGTGACCTTTTCTGCGACAATGGTCTTGATATCATCGACGACCGATCCGAGATCCCGCCCCCGCACGTTACCCTGGACGATCCATCTACGCTGGTTATTCTCGCGGTTGATCTGGATGGGGCCGCTGACACCCTTCACCTCGGCGACCTGTTTCAGGGGGACGAGCGATCCGTCATCCGTATGGATGAGAAGGTTGCGCACCGCCTCCGGATCGTCACGATAGGCCTCCTGGTACCGCACGTGTATACCGAAGCGCCGCGTGTTGAGATAGACATGATCGATCACCTCGCCTCCGACGGCGATCTCTACATGCTCGAGGATTTCACCGACATCGACACCGAAGCGCGCACAGGCGTCGCGGTCCGCGATCACCTGGATCTGCGGCTGGCCGAAACTCTGCTCGACGGAGAGGTCGACAAGACCGGGCACCATGTCGATTGCGTTCCGGATTTCCATCGCCTTCCGGCGAATCACATCGAGATCCTCCCCGTACACCTTGATCGCGAGCTGCGCCCTGACACCGGACAGGAGTTCGTCGAACGCGTTCTGGATCGGCTGCGTGAAGTTGAGCTGTACCCCCGGGTACGATGCGAGCCGCTCTTCCAGCGACGCTATAAGCTCCCGCTTTGAATTGAAATTTTTCCACTCCCGGCGCGGGTTCAACTCGATATGCACCTCGGCGTAGTTCACCGGGTGCGGATGGCTTCCCGCCTCGGGACGCCCGATGCGTGATATGACCTCATCGACTTCCTCGTACCGGACGATGCGTCTCTCCAGCTCCTGGACGGCCCTCGTTCCTTCCTCCAGGGAGATGGAGGGGGACATCGTGACACCGATCAGGATCGAGCCCTCCTCGAGCGTGGGCATGAACTCCGTGCCGAGTTGCGGTATGACGGCGAGACTCGCGAGAAATCCCGCGGCGGCGATCGCGACGACCTTTCCCCGGTGGTCGAGAATCCAATGCAGCGCCCTTGCGTAAGCACCCCTCGTTTTTGTCGCGATACCGAACTCGCGGTACCGTCCGGCACGCAGGAGGTATGTCGAAAGCGCCGGCGCCGCCGCTATGGCCATCATCAACGAGCCGACGAGTGCGAAGGTCAACGTGAACGCCATCGGCGAAAACATCTTTCCCTCGATACTCTGCAGCGTGAATATCGGAAGGAACACGATGATGATGATGGAGATGGAAAAGATTATGGGGCGGCTGACTTCCTGCGCCGCGTCCAGGATGATGTCCGCCGTGCACGAAGTCCCGCCCCCCGTGCTTGCGCTGAGACGCCTGAAGATATTCTCGACCATGACGATCGTGCCGTCACCGAGCATGCCGATCGCGATTGCGATGCCGCCCAGCGACATGAGGTTGGCCGAGATACCGGCGTAGCTCATGCAGATTATGGCGAAGAGCGCGCAGAGCGGCAGCGCCAACCCGACGATAAGAGCGGTACGTATATTGCCGAGAAAGGCGATCAGCGTGATGAGAACCAGCGCGGCGCCGATGAGCAGCGCCTTCTTGACGGTCCACGTCGCCCGATTCACGAGCTCGGCCTGCTCGTAGTACGGAACGAGATGCACGCCATCGGGCAGGGAGGCCTGCACGGCCGGCACCTTTTCGTAGAGGCGCGCTATCACCTCGGACGTATTCTCGCCGAAGAGCTGGAGCACCATGCCGGAGACGACCTCCTGTTCCCCGTTTCTCGACACGACGCCTCTGCGGATCTCCCGCCCGAACGCTACATCGGCAACGTCACCGATCTTGACGGGAACTCCACCGACCGTCTTGATATGGATACTGCGGATATCATCGAGATTCCGGACCAGACCGATACCCCTGACGAGATGCTCCTCCCGTCCCAGCACCATGAACTGACCGCCGACGTTCCGGTTGTTCTCCGTCACCGCCTCGACGAGCCTCTCGAGACTCACACCGTACTTCGCAAGCGCATACGGATCGACCCTGATCTGATACTGCAACACGTGCCCGCCGATAGAGAGAATGTCGGTGACACCGGGCACGGTTTGAAGCTGGTACTTGACGACCCAATCATTGATCTCTCGCAGGTAGATGTCGGGTGCCTTATCCCCGGTACCGGCACCCTCATCGAGCGTCAAATAGTAGATGAAGATCTGTCCCAGACCGGTCGAGATCGGACCCAGTTTCGGCGGTTCGTGCATATCGGGCAGCTCGGTGATCGCATTCGCCAGACGCTCCGCAACGATCTGCCTGGCGAAATAGATATCGACATCGTCCTCGAAATATACGTACACGGCCGAGAGACCGAACGCCGATGTCGATTTGATCTCCGTCACCCCGGGCAAGCCGTTCATCTTGGACTCGATCGGGAACGTGATGAGACGCTCGATCTCCTCGGGCGCCATGCCGTGCGCCTCCGCGAAGATAGGAACCATGATGGGAGAGATGTCCGGAAACGCATCGACCGGCAGGGTAAGATACTTGTAGATCCCCAGCACGAGGATTCCGATAAATATCAGAATCACGAGAAAGCGGTACCGGAGTGAGAAGCGAACGATTTTCCTATCCATGACGCCCCTCCTAGTGCCCGTGTCCCGCGTGGCTGTCCATCGAGCCGGTCACGAGCATCGCCTTGAGATTGAATGCACCTGAGGCCGCATACCGCTGCCCCGCCCCGAGGCCGGAAACGACCTCGACGGCGCCGCCGGACGAACTGCCGGTCGTGACGCCTCTCACTTCAAAACCCGAGCCGGTCCACACGAACACCACCGGCCCGTCGTTCAGGGTCTGTACCGCGTCCCGCGGAACCACAACCGGAGCGGCAACCTCATCGAGGTATACAACGGCGGTAACGAATGTTCCCGGACGCAGGCGTCTCTCCGGATTCGACAGTGTAACCCGCGCGAGGGCCGTTCTCGTTTCTTTCCCGAGAATCGGGCCGACATAATCGATGACACTTTCGATGGGCGGCCCGCCGCCGATGGCGATGGAAACCCGCCGCCCCGCCTTTACGAGCGGAAGGTCATCCTGGTACACGTTGATATCGACCCAGACGTTGCCGAGATCGGCCACGGTGTAGACTTCGGTGTCTTCCTCGAGCGCAGCACCGAGCCCTATACTCTTGTGTATGATCGTTCCCGCCACCGGTGCGCGGATTTCGTATCGCGTCAAATTCGATCCGGGCTGCGCCGGCAGGCGCTCCAGGGCGTCCATGGAGAGCCCAAGGGCGAGAAGTTTCTGCCGGGCGGCACGGTTGGCGATGCGTGCCTCCATCAATTCCCTCTTGGAATCGAGAAACTCCTGCTCGCTCGAAATCTTTTTTTGCCACAGCGCCTCTTCCCGGTCGAAGACGGTCAGGGCCATGCCGAGTCGCTCGCGCGAGGCGAGATAATCGGCCGTGGCATCGGCCAGCCCGCGGCTCTCGATGACCGCCATTATTTCACCCTCCACCACATCGTCACCGAGAGGCGCGCGGACCTCGCGCACGATCCCTCCCACGCGGGGGACAATGTGAACGACACGATCCGCATTCAGTACGATCTCGCCGGGAAGCTCGACCGTCCGCTCGATCGTCCCCGCGGCGGCAACGAGCGCTTCGATCCCCAGCTCCTCCATCTCGGCCTCGGACATCTCGATAACGGCCCCGTGATCGCGCTCCCCGTGCTCGCCGATCTCTTCATTCCCGAGGTGCCCGCCGATCTCGTCCTCCCCACCGTGCTCGCCGATCTCTTCATTCCCGAGGTGCTCGCCGATCTCGTCCTCCCCACTGTGCTCGCCGGCTGACTCACGTTCGTGCCGGTCGGAATCCGGCGCCCCGGCATGCGCAGGATCGTCGTCGACGGCATGCGCACGATCGTCGTCGGAATCCGGCGCCCCGGCATGCGCAGGATCGCGGCGGTCTCCTTCCACGTGACGTCCATCCGTGTCACCGCACCCGGCGAGACCGCCGGCCTGTAATGCGAATCCCAGAATCAATGCGAGGCATATCGCCGTGCTTTTTCGTATCATGCCATGGCTCCTTCAATGGTTTGCATCTTCCTGTCCGATCGTTTCCAGGTTCTGTCCGATCAAACGTTCGACCGCCGTAAGCGCCCCGTGATACTCGACGAAGGTCTCGATATAGCGGTACCTGACTTCGGTGAAGGTCTCCTGGGCATCCAGGACGTCCTTCAAACCGAATTTGCCCCGCCGGTATCCTTCCCGGGCGGCCTCGACCGCCTGCGCGGCGGCAGGCAGCGCGGCACTGCTCAGCGTGAGGACCTCCGAGTGAGCCGACTGCAACGCTCCGATAGCACCGGCCAATCGCACACCGGCTGCGACAGCGCTGCCCCGTGCCTCCTCCTTCGCCCTGGCAAGGAGGTATTCGGCTTCCCGTACATTCCCCTGATTCCGGTCGAATAGTGGAACGGGGACGGAAAATCCGAACACGAGCATTTGATCGTCCGTTTCCTCGAACAGGCGAATACCGGCACCCAGTGTCAGATCGGGAAACCGGCCGGCCTTCGCCAGCGAGAGCGCCGCGCGCCGGTGCTCGATCTCCGTTTCCCATCGCGCTACATCCGGACTCTGTCCGACGAGGTTGTCGATAAGATCCGCAGACGGAAGCGTATCGGAAACGGCCAGCTCCCCGGCTGCGTGCGCAAAGCGCGGAGACGTGACGCCCCAGAAGGATGCGAG
>CBFCXB010000101.1:0-7952 GCA_965601905.1 uncultured bacterium
GCTTCGAGATTCCTGTACTCCTTCTCAACACGTATGATATTCAGGGAGCGGCGGACGGAGGCTTTCGCCGTGTCCAGGGGGGTGGCCTTGCCCGCCTCGAACCGCGCCGAGACGACCGAAAACAACGCATCCGAGAGACGGTGCGTCTCCTCGGCGAGAAGCACCCGCTCCCGGGCGGCGAGCACATCAACGAAGGCAGCGGTCGTTTCCGGCAGGATATCGAGCCTCTTGGCCTCGTAATCCCATCCCGCTCGGGCCGCTTCCAGCGCGGAATAGCGTGCACGTTTTGCGCGCTTGCCTCCCGTTTCGAGGAGCTGGCTGAGGAGAATCGTGGTCTCCGCGACGCCGAATGCACCGCGAGGCGCGCCGCCGTCCACATTTTCGATCTCGATCTCCAGCTCCGGATTCGGGAAGAGCCTCCCTTGTAATGCATGCGCCTCCCTGGCGCGCCGCTCCCACGAGTAGGCCGCCAGTGCCGGGTTCCCGAGCAACGCCAGGGAGAGCGCCCTGCCGATGGTCAGCGTATCGACCGATTCAATTTCACCAAGGGCCGTGCCCCCAGCGTCGCCGGCAGGCAAACGGGCCTGTTCTTCGACGAGACCGCTCCCCAGCGGCCGCGGTTCCGGGAACGCCCCGTCGATATCCACGGATGCGCACCCGGCAAGTACAATGAGAAGAACAGCGCTCGATAAATATATCCCTTCAGGTTTCATACAATCCTCCATGATCGGGTATCACGTCTATCGCACGCGTCGAAGGACACCGCGGTTCCGGTGCGCGCGGATCATGCCGCGACATGCACCGGTTCAGGTGCGATCAGACATTCACAATGTCGGAGATACAGATCAGATCAAAAGCACCGTGGTGCGGTGCTCGATGAGTGAGCGGCGAATGGGAGGAGGCGGACCAAATCCAATCCCGCGCGCGTCGGCTTGTTGGGGTGCGGCACCGGAGGATTGATGCAGCGCGTAGAGCGGCTGGGGGATATACTCCCGGCCGCATTCACCGCGGGAGAGCGATTGGTGGTATACGTGCCCGAGAGGGCCCGGCATCGTGATTGGTATGTCGAAACAGGAGGGAAGCAGCGCGCCGATCGCACCCTCATTCGCATGAGCCGGGCGCTTCTCGCCGCCCCTGCCCCCATGCGAATCACACGGTTCGCCGTGAGCGACCTCGATGGCGATATGTCCGTCCTCGCCAAGGCACAGCACCAGACCACCCGCTCCACCCAGCACCACAGGCAGGATGGCCACAAGACACATCACGCTCTTAAACCGTGTACGTCCGTTATGCCCCGCGGATGTTTTCATATTCATTTCTCGAGCCTTTCAACGGCTCCTCGATTCAACACTCAATTCAACATAGGTTCCGGATACACGCCTGTCAAGCGATCTGCAACCGCGTAATAGCTTGAACATCCATGACGCGCTTTTTGTTCCCGGAAATTTTCGATCGTGGAAATCCCTGCCCGTCCGCCCGCTCCCGGCCCCACCGCTCACCGGCAGACCGTCTCGAACAGCCTGAGTAGATTGCCGCCGAGAATCTTCCGGATATCCTCGCCGGAGTATCCCCGCCGCGAGAGCTCGTGTGTGATCGCGGGGAGCTTCGAGACGTCCTCGAGCCCCTCCGGTCCGAATGATATCCCGTCGAAATCCGAGCCGACCCCCACATGGTCGATCCCGGCGACCCTCGCGGCATGCTCGATGTGATCGACGAGGAGCGAAACGCCGGGGAGTGGAACCTGTCGCATCCGCTTGCGGAATTCAGGCCGCAGCTCTTTCCATGCGCGCCCCTTGTCACCATCGTAATCCCCGGCACGCTCATCGACCGCACGGTGGAACTCATCCCACATGACCGACACCGTATCCCAGTACTCCTTGTCGAGGAATCCGGGGAAGTAGTTGATGCAGATCACGCCGCCGTTTTCCTTGAGGGCGCGGAGCTGTTCGTCGCTCACGTTGCGGGGGACATCGCAGATCGCCCGGATGCATGAGTGCGAGACGAGTATCGGATTCTCCGTCGTCTCCAGGACATCGAAGAAGGTGCTGTCCGAGGCGTGCGAGCAGTCTATGAGCATCCCCAGCCGGTCCATCTCCCGCACCACCGCGCGTCCCAGATCGTTCAGCCCACCCCACAGCATCGTATCCGTCGACGAGTCGGCCCAGTCGTTGGTGTTGTTCCAGGTCAGGGTCATGCACCGCACGCCGAGGCGATAGTAATCGCGCAGCACACCGAGGTCATCCGTGATCGCGTGTCCGCCCTCGATGCCGAGAACCGCCGCGACCTTCCCCCCACCGACGACCCGCTTCAGATCACCGCCGGTAAGGACGATCTCGAGCCTGTCGGGGTGAAGCACCGCCTGCTCCCACACACCGTCGATCATCCGGAGGGTTCTCTTGATCCACTCCCCCTCGGGTAGCTCCGGATCGAGCCAGCAGGCGAATATCTGGGCGTCGAGCCCTCCCTCCGCCATGCGGGGAAGGTCCATATGCCCGGTGTCGTGACGCTCCCCCAGATCGATTCGCTCCTCGCCGATCAACCGCATGGCGGTATCGCAGTGTGCGTCGAACACGAGCGCCTCACGATGCAGTTTCACTATATCGGCCGGCACCTGTCCGCCCGATACGATGAACGGAGCGGCAACGATCAACGCACACAGGATACAGCATCTTGCGAATCGTCTCATCATTCCTCCTCGGTCCTGTTCCACATCGGGGAAAACAATGGCGTGAAAGCCCCCACTCGACCGATTGCGAGTGGTGCAGCATGCATGCGCCAGCGCGCCACACACCGCCCCGTATCCGTAATAAAAGCAGATATACGCGCCCTTGGCAATCGATCTGTGGAGCACGATAAAAAGCCGGCCCCGCGATCTGTGGAGCACGACAAAAAGCCGGCCCCGCGGGGCCGGCTCAGGCGCCGAATTGCATTGTCGAAACCGGACAGTGGTCCGGACTAGTGAACGATTTTCGCGGCCGTCGCCGCGTCACCGTAGACGTAGCTCGCGTACGGAAGGAGATTCTTGTTACTCTTCAGCGCGTACTGCTGCCCCGAAATGCCGGCGAACCGGATATCGGGACTGTTGCTGGGGACGAAGCTCCATCCTGTCTGATCACCCGCGTTCGACCCGCCGATGTACTCGACGTCCTCGACCACCCTCCCGTCGTAGAACTGGAGCCAGATAGTATTCATTGTCGGCGGGTACTCGCTCTTTACTACGAAGTAGGACGCGAGGGCCGTCTGGATGTTCTTGATGTTCTGAAGGGTAACCGCCACCTCGGCGGCCTTCTTGGACTTGTAGAAATTCGCGATAACGATCGTCATGAGAAATCCGATGATCTCGAGCACGATGAACAACTCGAGCAGGGTAAATCCCGCGATGCCGAGCCGCCGAATAAACGAGCCTCCGGCACTCCCGGGACTACTCCTACGTATTGCAATAATCCTTCGCATGAAACGCAATATGCACTCCTCCGCTGAGACGGGGCACCGGATTCCACCTCTCACCGGCATCCATGCAAGAAACATGACAAACGGACAAGCGCGGCGCTCCCCCGTTCGGTAAATGTCTGCATAAAGCTAACTATTTTAATTAAAAGAGGTTGCCGAAACGCCCGGCGTGGCCTCCTAAAACGGAACGGCCTCCACCTTCTTGACCTCGGGCAGTTTCTCCTTCAGTACCCGCTCGACGCCTAAGGCCAGTGTCATCTGCGACATCGGACACCCGGCACAGCTCCCCTTGAGACGAACCTTCACCACACCATCCTTGACGTCGACGAGCTCGATATCGCCGCCGTCGGCCTTCAGGCTCGGCCGGATTTCCTCTAGTATCTTTTCTACTTTCTCCTTCATAAAATGATCCTCTCTTTCGACGATACAGAGAAGCACCCGTGTACGTGCTCTCCACGCTATTGTCATGCAATTTCCGATAAGTATAATAAACTATTGGCGACCATCCAAGGGAGAACTCGATACCCGGACCGAACGGAGTAATTGCTCTCTGCAGGCGCCGGTCCGCGCGACTCGGCGTAAGGGCGTACAACCCAGTAAGTTATTGAAAAAACTTGCAGTTGAATTTTTCATAATTTATGTTATAATCTAGTGTTGTACACATTTAAAGACCGGAAGGAGAGATTCGTCCCATGGCACGATCCAAACGCATAACGGTACTCGCCCTTTTATTCGTCGCTCTCGCGACGGCGCTCGTCATCACCCAGCCGGCACATGCGGAGAAGAGTGAAGAGGAGAGAATCGCAGAGCTCAACAGGCAGATCCGGGAACGGGGCGAGCACTGGGTCGCCGGCCCGACCGCCGTCGGACGGCTCTTGGCCGAGGAGAAGAAACAGCGCCTCGGCCTCCTGCCGCTCACCGAGGAAATGCTGAGCCGTATGCCGGTCTATTCACCGCCTGCGGAGGCGGCCATGCAGCTCCCGTCGTCGTTCGACTGGCGTTCTTTGGACGGGACCACCCCCGCGAAGAACCAGGGAGGATGCGGGTCATGCTGGGCCTTCGCGGCAACCGGTCAGCTTGAGGCGCACATCAGGATCTACGACGGCCGGATCGACGACCTCTCCGAACAGCAGGTGATCGACTGCAACGACGAGGGCGCGGACTGCAGTGGGGGTTGGCTCTTTGCGGCCTACGAGGTGTTCCGGGACTCCGGGGCTGTCTACGAGAGCTGCATCCCGTACGAAGCGCGCGACGATCTCCCCTGCAGGCACAGCCAGTGCGAGGTCGTGGCATACCTATCGAGTTACCAGTACATACCGAACAGCGTGAGCTCGATCAAAACGGCCGTGTACAACGATGGCCCCGTCTCAACGGGTTTCACCGTTGTGGACAACTTCTTTAACTACTCATCGGGATGCTACAGCACCGATTCGGCGGATACGCCGAATCACGCGATTCTCATCGTGGGATGGGATGACAATGCATGCGGCGGAGCGGGAGCCTGGATCATCAAGAACAGCTGGGGTGAGGACTGGGGACAGGATGGATACGGTTATGTTCAGTACGGCGTGTGCAATATTGGTTACGCATCCTACACGATCGACTATATACCGAGCACGGTATTCGTGGATCTCAGCTCACCCAACGGCGGCGAGGTCCTCGACGTCGGCGAACAGCATCTCATCAATTGGACAACGTCACGTGAGACGCCCGATTCCCTGAGCATCCTGCTCAGTATCGACAGCGGCGCCAACTACGACTATACTGTCGCCTCGGGGCTCATCGGCGTCAGCTCCTACGACTGGACCGTTTCCAACCTGCCGGTCAAGACCGCGCGGATCAAGGTCATCGCCTACTTCAATGGAGAACTCGCCGGTTACGATGCAAGCGATGCCGACTTTACCATCCAGGGCCCGCCGTACCGCTACGTGTCGCCCTCCGGCAGTGACACATACCCCTACTCAATCCCCGACTGGGCCGCCAACAATATCCAGGACGCGATCGACGCGGCTGACGCCGGCGATACGATCGTCGTGGCGGCCGCCACCTATGTCCCCACGGTGACTGTCGATACCCCGGTGGTCCTCATGGGGGGCTGGAATGCCGATTTCACCGTGTGGGATCCGGACATTTACATTTCCGCCATCCAGTTCCCGGGAAGCTGCGTATCCTTCATGAACGTGTCGGGTTACTGCGGCATCACCGGATTCTCCCTCCTGAACGGCACGGGGCGGACCGCGCAGCTGCCGACACTGGCGCAATACGGCGGCGGCGTCTTCAGCTACAACGCCTCACCCGTCATCGAGGGCAACGTCATCACCAACTGCGGCAGCGCCCCGGAAGGAGACTTCTCGGGCGGGGGCGGGATATGCTGCTACGGCGGCACGCCGACGATCGAAGACAACGAGATCACGGGATGCCATGCGCAGAGCGGCGGGGGTATCTACCTCTACCAGACAAGCGCGACGATTCGCAACAACAGTATCACGGGATCCGCGCCGAACGATCTCTTCATCGGAACGAAGGCGGGCGGCGGCATCTATGCACTCCACGCCACCGCGACCATCGAAAATAACGTGATCACCGCATGCGACGGATACACGCAGGGAGGCGGCATTTATGGCAAGTTGAGCACGCTGTCGATCGAGGGCGATTCGATCACCGCCAACGACTGTAGCGACAGCGGCGGGGGCGTGTACACCATACACTCCCCACTGACCATCTCCAACGCCGTGATCACGGACAATACGGTGCAATGGTCCGGCGGCGGCATCTACCACAAGGCTGAAAGCATCGACGTCACCAACTCGATCATAAGCCTGAACGATGCCTCACTCATCGGCGGCGGCGTCTATGCCGACAGCGCATGGGGCGGGATCGTCAACAACACGATTGACCGGAACACCGCGGAGTACACCGGCGGCAATATGTTCCTCTCTTTGACCGTCTCGCTGGATATCAGGAACAACGTGATCACGTTCGGTGAAACGAACGGATTGTACACGGGTACACCAACGGGGGTGACACTGCAATACAACAATGTATACGGCAACACGCCGTCCAACACCGTGGGGATCACGCCTGATTCGACCAACACGAGCCTCGATCCCCTATATGCCGACACGACTTCCCTCGACTACCATCTCCTCGTCCATTCCTGCGGGATCGACGCCGGTGACCCGTTTGGAGGAACCGATCCGGACGGCTCCACGGCCGATCAGGGTGCCTTCGGCGGGCCGAACGCCGCCATGGCCGCCCCCGAGTACGTGAAGAACCTGATCGCGAGCGCAGTGGGCGATACCACGATCAGGCTCGAGTGGGACCTGCTGCTCCCCATCGGCCTGGATTACTACGCGATCTACGGGGACACCACGGACGGTTTCGCGCCGGATGAGTCCGTGTTCCTGGGGACAACCACCACCGACCAGGATACATTCCTCCACCACCCCGCCGCGGGATGCTGGTACTATCGGGTATCGGCGGTCAATAACGCTGGCTACGGAGGTGGATACTCCAACCAGGACGCCGCGTGTGTGGCGGGTGCCGACTTTATCATTCCGACGGTGACGGTTGTCTATCCGAACGGCGGGGAGAAGATCGGTATCGGTGATACAATCAATATCGGGTGGATTGCGACCGATAATCGCACGGTCGATTCCGTCAGCATCTACCTGTCGCACGACGGCGGCGGGCTGTACGAGCTCATCACTCACGGAGAACCGAACGATTCGACGTATCAGTGGATCGTTCCCTCTTTGGTTTCCGACTCGTGTCTCGTACGCGTCGTCGCGTACGACCCGGGATTGCTCACCGGCGAGGACACGAGTGACAGCCTCTTCGCCCTCAAGGATTACACGGCTGTCGGAGATATCACCGATGATGACGGCCGCGACACGCCGCACTACGTGAATAACCTCGAGCAGAACTATCCCAACCCGTTCAACGGAACGACGACGATTCGATACACCGTCGGTGAACCGTGTCGCATCGAGCTGCTTCTCTTCAATCCCGCCGGCCAACTCGTCAGAACGCTCGAGTCGCGGCACCGGAAGGCGGGACGGCACGAAACCGTGTGGAACGGCAAGGATGACGCCGGCCGCGGCGTTTCCTCCGGCGTCTACTTCGTGCGGTTGAAGGCCGGCAAGTTCAAGGAGACAAGAAAGATCATTTACCTACGCTGACGCGGCGCAGCGGGGATTTTGCCTCAAACCGGATCAGCGCATTCTCATTGACCGGCGGTTTCACCCGAACCGCCGGTCTTGCCGTATGGCACTGAATACACTAAGAGACCCGACACTTCTCGGTTGCCTCCACGGACGATAAACGGCTATGCTGGATACATGGGAGCGCACGAACACCACCTGCACCGCGATCTGAGGGCCGGCAAAACGATAACATGGTCCGGGCTGGTGTTGAACGCCGTCCTGATAACGATGAAAGCCCTCGGCGGAATATACGGCGGCAGCAAAGCGCTCCTCGCCGACGCCGTCCATTCGATATCG
>CBFCXB010000102.1:0-7943 GCA_965601905.1 uncultured bacterium
AAGGTCATGGTCATCACAGGCGGGCCCGGCGTTGGTAAGACCACCCTGATCAATGCCATCGTCAAGGTCTTCCGAGCTAAAAAACTGCGTGTGGTTCTCTGCGCCCCTACGGGCCGGGCATCCAAGCGCATGTCCGAGACATCCGGGATGACGGCCAAGACTATTCATCGGCTGCTTGAGTTCGATCCCGCTACGGGGAGGTTCAAGCACGACCAGGACAACGTGCTGAAGGGCGATATATTCGTCGTAGACGAGACCAGCATGATTGATCTGGTCCTGGCCCACCAACTCGTCAGGTCCATACCACGGCATGCGGCGCTGATCCTGGTCGGTGACGTGGATCAGCTGCCTTCGGTCGGACCCGGCTCGGTGCTGCGCGACATCATCGAGAGCGGCGTGCTGCCCGTCTGCCGTCTCACCGAGGTTTTCCGCCAAGCCGCCCGGAGCGCCATCATCACCAACTCGCACCGGGTGAACCGTGGCAACATGCCCGTCTGGCCGAGAATCAAGCGGGACGATCGGGAGGTCTCGGATTTCTACTTCGTGGATGCCGATGAGCCCGAGAAAGGCGTTGAGATCATCCTGCGTCTGGTTCAAGAGAATATTCCCGGGCGTTTCAACCCCGTGGACGACATTCAGGTGCTTACCCCCATGCAGCGCGGCGAACTCGGCGCCCGCAACTTAAACCTGACGCTTCAGAAGGCCATCAATCCCTCCGGGGAAGGCATTCAGAGGTATGGGTGGACCTTCCGCATTGGAGACAAGGTCATGCAGATCGTCAACAACTACAAGAAGGATGTGTTCAATGGCGACATCGGCCGCGTGACCGGGATAGACCATAAGGAGCAGACCCTGTCCGTGCAGTTCGACGGAATGGTGGTAGAGTATGACTTCGGCGAACTGGACGAGCTGATCCTCTCCTATGCAGTGACAATCCACAAGAGCCAGGGCAGCGAGTATCCATGTGTGATCATCCCGCTTCACACGCAACACTACATGCTGCTGCAGCGGAACTTGCTCTACACAGCCATCACTCGTGGTCGCAAGCTGGTAGTGCTGGTGGGCACACGCAAGGCCCTCGCCATAGCTGTGAAAAGAGTAGAGGCGCGGAGACGCGTTACGACGTTGAAAAACCGGCTCAAGGTCGAAGGCGCGGTTAACCGCGCAACCGATCGATGAGCCGCCTGATACGTGCCACCGTGCCGTCTGCCAGTCTTCCGAACACCAGGGCGGATGTGGAGGAGCCGAACTCGTAACCGGCGGTTGACGTGGCAATCATTATCAGGTCGATCGTGCCGCCGCTTGCATCCTCGAGGGTGATTGAGATCGAAGCGGCATCGTCCCGCACTTCGGGCGGCGCGAGTGTCGCATCGAACAGTTCCTCGAATCTGATGCTGCGAAGGGTGCTGAGGAGATGCTTCACGGCGTGCTGGCCGGCCGGACTGGAATGCGGAATGGTAAAATGCCAGAGCGCCCCCCGCTCGGCCACGGCGATCACGGTATCACCCATCTCGACGCGGATCCCCTTCACCTCATCCATCTCGGTGAATGTGATCTCCTTGGCGCGAAGCATGTCCCTGTCCATGGTGAAGATGTGCAGCAGGTTATCCGGTAGGCGCAGCACCTCGTCGATACTGCTTCTCAGCGCATATACCAGCCGTTCCTCGGTCCGCCCGAACGCTACCGTGATCGTGTTTCCCCCGGCGTCGATGATGAGCTTCCGATACGGATTCTTCAGCCCGAATCGTGCCAGGCCGGTAGGGTCCTCGCGAATGAACCCGTGCACGATCGCCGAGGTCAGTGTGTTGAGGTACTGCTCCAGCGTCAGGTTATCGGCGCGGAGCCGCGATCCGTCGAAACGCCACACGCGATCCTGCTTGGTCAGCGCGATGCGCGCGGCGCTCTCCAGTACCGTGAGATGATCGATGTCGTCGCTCACGATATTGAAGAGGTTCTTGTCACGGAGGTGGTAGAGGGTCTTGTTCATGACGTTGTGCGTCAATTCGCGGGTAACGAGGACGGTGCGCGAGCTGCCCAGCCGGGCGTAGCACTTCGCGCTCGTCGGCGTCTTGTCACCGATGTGTATTGTATCGGGATGCGTTCTTCCCCGTGCGGAAAATATCACCGTCGCGAACGGATCGTCGAAACCGAAATCGCCGAGGTTCTGAACGTCGGGAAACGTCTCGAGCTTCAATCCCGGTACGACCTGTAGGAGAAAGGCATCGATCGTCGGTTTCGATGCCCTCGTGCGCGTCGGCTGGACGATCGTCCATTCCTCCCCCGCACGCTCCATGATGATCCGTTCCCCGGCGGGATTTATCAGAACGATCCTCTCGATGTCCTCGCGGCCGTAGGGGAGCACGTTCCTCGATTCACCCGTCTCCGGCGGCTTCGTTTCCTGCCGGCGCTGCTCGACGAGGAAGAAATAGGCGGCGATGAGGGCGAGAACGATGACAAGAATCCAGGTTGAGCGGAATTTCATTCCATTCCCTCCATTATGCGGTCCGTCGCTTGAGGATGCTTACCGAGAGGCCGATCACCAACGCGAGCACCGGCATTCCGATCACGGGGAGCCAGAATACGACACGCCCCTGGCGTTCGGAGATGACCACCGGTTGGGTGAGGGAATCCCGGGGACGGATCGCGATCAGATCCTCCTGCTCTGCGAGCCACTGAATCGTGTTGAGGACGAGGTCCCTGTTTCCCGACAGGTTGAGACTACCGTTCGAGGCGAAATCACTGTCCCCAAAAACCACCACACGACTCGCCGCACCTTCGGAAGCGGACCCCGAACCGGTGCGTTCGCTCGCCCTTCGCCTTGTCGAGACCGCCGCGATATGCAGGGGGCCGGCGATATCCGATTCCCCTTCGAACTGGGACTGACCCTCGAGTAGCTTCTCGATGTTCGTTTCCGCGTATGCCTGCGGGGCTGTCGTTGCGAGTGCTTGTACCGTTACGCCCTCCGGTGCATTCTCCGTAACGGTGACCGATCTGGCCTGGGGAAACGAGGAGGCATGCCGGAAATTCTTCGTTATTGGATGATCGCCGTAGATATTGACGATGGGAGAGAGGTAGTTGCCGGCGAGAAGTTTGCCGAAGCGATCGACGATCATATCATCATTCACCGTGATTCCGTACATTCCAACGATCTCTCCGAGAAGCGGCAGTTCCGCCAGTGGATCGAGGAGCAGGAGCGCATTGCCCCCGGCTTCGAGGTACGCAAGGATCGATTCACGCTCGGAGGGAATGATGTCTTTCGCGAGCCCGGCGAGAACCAGTATCTCGCAGTCTGCGGGGATCCGCCCGAAGCGCATCGTGAAGAGACTCCGTGAGGCGTAGTTTTCCGCTTCGATCGCCGATTTCAGCTCGCTGAGCCCTTTCTGCCCTGTGTCATCGAGTCCCTTCTCGCCGTGACCCGTGACGAAGTAGATCACCTTCTTCTCTTCACGGGTCACCCGCAGAATTGCGTTGGTGATCTCGAGCTCGGTCGCCTCGGTGACCTTCTCTTCCCTGCCGCCGCTCTCGACGACGATCGTTCCGTAGCTCTCTATCTCGTACCGGTGCGCGGCCACCGGGTCCTTGTCGGGATCGATGAACCGGTAGCGGACGAGGGGGCTCTATCTTGCGTATTCTGTGAGAAGGTCCTCGGCGGCGAGTCTCGCCGGCGTTGTGGACTTGTAAAAACATGTCAGGATGATATCCGAGCCGAGGCCTTCGAGGATGCCGCTACTCTGGGTGGCGAGCGAGTACCGCTTGTTCGCCGTCGTGTCGATGGCGGCGCTGTGCCGTCCTATGATCGTCTGCAGGAAGATCAGTATCGCGGCGAGAAAGAGTATTGAAACGCCGGCATGAAAACCGAAACGCGTGCTCCGCCGTAATCCTTCCGTTTTTGCCTCCCGGTAACTCAGTGTGAGGGATATCGCGGAGAGGATCAGGCCGGCCAGCAGCGGGATAAAGGCGAGCACGCCGCTCGTGTAGAGGATGCCGTAGGTTATGCCGCCGATGAGAATCAGCGCAAACCCGAGCGGTCCCAGAACCGATTTGAATCCTTTCATCTCAACCCCTCCACCGCGTTGATTCGAGTGATTTAACCGTGAGGAAGAGGAAGAATCCCGTGAGGAATAGATAGTACGTTATGTCCCGCGTGTCGATGACTCCCTTCGAGAATGAATCGAAATGGAGCAGCAGGGAGAACTGGGACAGGACCTTGGCGAAGGTTACGCCGACGAACGGCGCGGCCCAGCCGATAATCAGAAAGAAGAGCGAAACGCCGAAGGTGGCCACCCCGGCCACGAGCTGGCTGCCGGTCAGGGAGGAAAAGAAGGTCCCCATGGCGATATAGGTGCACCCGAGAAGAAGGAGCCCGAGATAACCGCTCAGCACCGGGCCCGGCTCGGGATCGGCGAAAACGGCAATAAGCACCGGATAGATCACGGTACCGGCAAGCATGACGATGAAGGTGGTGAGCGCGGCGCCGAATTTGCCGATGACCACGGATATGTCATTGACGGGGTAGGAGAGGAGGAGCTCGAATGTGCCCTGCCTGCGTTCCTCGGAGAGTAGCCGCATCGTCAGCAGCGGAAGGACCAGCAGGAGTATGATACTCATATTGTTGAGCAGCGGTCGTATGACCCCCTCGATGAGGTTGAGGCTGTCCGGGTAGTACTGGTTCTTGGCCGCTTGGAATGAGAGGAAATTGTAGTATTTGAAGATGCTGTGGAAGAAGTATCCGGCTAGAAAGAGGAAGATCGTTATCGTTACGTACGCCGTTATAGATTGAAAGTAATACTTTAGCTCTTTAGTGTAAATTGCTATCGTTTTATACAATTAATCTACCTCTTCAGTAACCAGCTGGAGGAAGATATCCTCCAGCGATAACTCTTGAGTATAAATTTCGAGAACCGGCAGGTTCTCCTCGATGAGATGTGCGATGATCTTGTGGCGCAGGTCCCTGTCGGCGGCAGACTCGATAAAAAGCGTTCTCACCGGCTCCTCCGTCTGTTCTTCCCTGACCGCGAGGACCCCGTCGAGGCGGGAGAGCACCTCGCCGGTCCGCGCCGCCGCCTCGGTGTTCAGCACCTTGACGCACGTCACGGCGGATCGTGTAAGACGCGAGCGGAGGTTTTCGGGCGTATCGACCGCTACGAGTTCCCCCCGGTTGATGATGATGATGCGGTTGCATACCTGGCTTACCTCGGGAAGAATATGGCTGCTCAGGATTACCGTTTGCTGGGCGCCGAGTTCCTTGATCAGTTGCCTGATATCCCTGATCTGTTGCGGGTCGAGCCCCAGCGTGGGTTCATCGAGGATCAGCAGATCGGGCTCGCTCAGTATCGCCTGCGCGATCCCTACTCGTTGCTGGAATCCCTTCGAGAGGGTGCCGATCATCCGCCGGTGCACCTCCTCGAGCTTGCACAGCTCGATCACACGGTTGATTTCGGAGGTGATGCGGCTGCCTGAAACGCCCTTCATGCGCGCGACGAAGTCGAGGTATTCGCCAACCCTCATATCGGGATAGAGGGGATTGTTCTCGGGTAGGTATCCGATACGCCGGCGCACCTCCATCTGGTTATCGAGTATGTTGAATCCGCAGATCTCCGCGAATCCCGATGTCGGGGGCATGTAGCAGGTGAGTATCTTCATCGTCGTTGTTTTACCGGCGCCGTTGGGGCCGAGGAATCCGAGCACCTCGCCCCGGTCGATTTGAAACGAAAGGTCCTTGATTCCGATCGTGGGACCGTAGTGTTTGGTCAGGTGTTCGACGCGAACCACCGGTCGCCTCCGTAGTAATCGTTCCTCGTCAGATCGCCTTTAATAGTAATGCGGTTACTGCGCGAAGAAAATCGATTTTTTCCTTTTCCTGGGTCGGCGCGATAAAAATCCCTTTACCGTATGGCCTCGATTTATATATCATCTCTCCTGAAATATATACATCAGCACTGTGTTCGCAATCGGTCAGTCGGCTGGGTGCTTGCTCGTATGCCGGTGGGGTACGTTTCCGTGGACGATTGGCGGTAACAAAACGCCGGTAATGTACGTATGGAATGATGATGTAACACGTATTTCGATACAGGAAGGACAGTGATGCGTAACGTTATTATTATAATGACAGCGCTGCTCGTTGTTGCGTCTGCGCCTGTCGACGCCGCCGATTCCGGCGATGTCATTTACTCGGTCCTATTTCCCGGATGGGGGCAGATCAGGGAGGGGCGTTACGGACGCGGCGCCCTTCTCGTAAGCGCCGAGATCATTACGTTGACGGGACTAATGGTGGTGGATATTCAGTATGACCGTGCGGTCGAGCAGTACGACCGCGCCCGTGCATTTTACCTGAACGCGCGGTATATCGGTGATGCCCGCTATTACTACGACACGATGAACGAGAAATGGAATAATGCAGAGGATCTCCACACGTACCGGAACATCCTGCTCGGTACGGCGATCGGAGTCTGGGCGGTCGGCATCGCTGACATGATGTGGGGTGGGGGTGACGATGGACCGCCGCTGTCACTCGATGTTTCGGGTGACGGATTCACCGTTTCGAAGACATTTTCGTTTTAGATCGGGGGAGACGTATGATCCGCGCGATGATATATATAGTGACGATTACATTGGTTTGTGCCGTTTCGTGCAGCAAGAACCATGAGGGGCTGCCAACAGGCTTCATCTACGAACCGCCACCTACTCCCTCCGATTTTCAGGCGACGGCCGGAATCGAGCAGGTACGGCTCTCCTGGAGCTATCCGTCGGAAAGCGTCCCGGCACTCCGGGAGTTCAGGATCTATTACTACTACTCGATCTACGATATGGTAGAACTCGTGGACACAACGACCGATACGGAATATACCGACACCCGTCTCATCGGTAATGTCGAATACTGCTACCGGGTCTCGGCCGTCGACACGAGCGGTCTCGAGGGATGGCGCACATCGAGTCAGTGTGTCATGGTGTCGAGCGGCGCCCGGTGAATCAATCCCACCCGCCGGCATTCCCGTTCGATCGATCCAGGGAGCGAAATATGGCATGGAATGTGCTCGTTCGCCGGATCGGGGTGATACAGATATGTCTGGAAAGGGATCGTCGAACGACATGCAGTCAAAAGTGGAACTCGGTAATATCGAGCTTTCCCTGAAGAAGAGCGTTCGGTATCGGGTCCTTCTCGAGGGTGTCAGAGCGGAGGTGGAAACGCACGCGTCGTTTGCCCTGAAGTTCTCACTGCTCGCGTCCCTACCCGTTACAAAGGTCAAGCACATGATGAACACACTCCCCGCGGCCGTATGGATGGGGAGGGGGAAATCTCGGGCGCTCAGTCTTCTCAATCTGATCGAGGAGGCCGGGGGAATCGGCAGGGTCGTCGAGGAGGAGTACGCTCCCGATATGGAGCGTGTGGCGGGAGACAGTACGGTGAAGGGGCGCGTCTGCCCGCAATGCGGTTTTCCACTGAAAGAGGAAGACCTGTTCTGCAATTTCTGCTTTACACCGATCGATGAGGAGAAGCGTCAATCGCTCCACATCGCCGTTCCGCGCGGCCGGAGCTCACACATCGTTTACCGGTACCTCTTCTTTATGCTACTCGGGGGGGTCGCCATCATTTTCGCTCTTGTCTTCAGGGGTTGATATTCCCTTCCGCCGCATTCACCATGATAATTATCCGCCCATCACAGCAGTGTGCCCTGACCTGACGGCGGCCCCGAGATGCTATCCAGTGCCGGGTAGGCCGAGACGAGTTCCGGCATGATCGCGATCCTACTGCGCTCGAGCGTCGATTTGAGCTGAAACGCGTTGACGAGGGCCTGCCCCTTGAAGTGGTTGTTCGTGATGATGAAAAGGTTCTCCACCGAGCCGAGTATACGCCCTGCGCGCCCGCTCCATTCTTCGAGCTCATGCTCGCTGTAGAGGTAATCGTATCGTTCGTCGCGTCCGGCATTATCATTGAACCAGTT
>CBFCXB010000103.1:0-7937 GCA_965601905.1 uncultured bacterium
CCGAGGTGCGTGAGATGACACGGAGCGCGTGTATTCTCGTGAGCTCCGTTATCAACGCCTCCGTCATCCCATCTGCGAAGTAATCCTGCTCCGGACTCCCCGACAGGTTTTTCAGAGGCAGGACCGCTATCGAGTCGATGATCTCCGAATGAGGGGACAACAGGATATGTCGGCCGGTGAAGAGGAGTGCGAGAATCACGAGCAGCCCACCGAACAAATAGAGCCGCTTCCTCCCCGGCATCCCGGATGTCCGCACGCCGATCCCCACCGTCCCCGATATCTTAGCCCCGCCGGCGGCCCTCAGGTCGACCGTCATCTCTTCCACGTGCTGATACCGATCGGCCGGCTCCTTCGCCATCGCCTTTCCGACGATACGCTCCAATTCCAGCGGAACGTCGCTCCGCACCGCCGTCAGCGGCTCCGGCGACTCGTTGAGGATCGCATATATCACCGCCTGAGAGTAATCCCCCCTGAAGGGACGCTGCCCAGTGAGCATCTCGTACAGAACGGCGCCGAGCGACCAGATATCGGAGTGGTGATCGATCTCCAGCCCCCTCGCCTGCTCTGGAGACATGTACGCGGTGGTACCGAGTGTGGATCCCTCCCTCGTCAGGTGCGTTCCGGCTGCGAGCTTTGCCACGCCGAAATCCATGATCTTCGCCTGACCCTTCGACGTCAGCATGATATTGGACGGCTTTATGTCCCGGTGAACGATATCCTTCTCGTGGGCCTCCCGCAGGCCCGCCGTGATCTGGATCGCGATATCGACGGCATCATCCAGCCCGAGCGGACCGCGCGCAATGCGCGCGCTCAGTGTCTCCCCCTCGTAGTAGGCCATGGCGATGAATGTCTCGCCGTCCGCGGTTTCATCGATCTCGTATATGGTGCAGATGTTCGGGTGATCGAGCGCGGAGGCGGCGCGGGCCTCCTGAACGAATCGGGCCCTAGCTTCGGGATCTTGGGTAAGAAGCGGCGGGAGAAATTTGAGCGCCACGGTGCGGCCGAGCCTGACGTCCTCCGCCTCGTAGACCACGCCCATCCCGCCGCGGCCGATCTCCTCTGTGATCGTGTAATGGGAAACCGTCTTGCCGATCATGTTATTCTCATACCATGTAAGGGAATTCTTTACAAGTGATCATATCGACGCCGCTCGTGTCCGGTCCGGACGGCGATCTCAAAACCGACGGTGCTCGGTGCGCCGGATGATCTCGTTCTGGAGATCCGCGCCGAGCTCGACGAAGTAGTCGCTGTACCCGGCCACGCGCACGATGAGATCGCGGTAACGCTCGGGATGCTTCTGCGCCTCGCGGAGCGTATCGGCCGTGACGACGTTGAACTGGATGTGGTGGCCGTCCATCCGGAAGTAGGCCCGGATGAGGTGCAGGAGCTTCGTGAGACCCTCGTCGTCCTTGAGGATATCGGGGGTGAACTTCTGGTTGAGAAGCGTCCCGCCGGTGCGGATGTGGTCGATCGCGGCCGCCGATTTCAGCACCGCCGTCGGGCCCTTCCGGTCGGCGCCCTGCACGGGGGATATCCCCTCCGAGAGCGGCTCGTGGGCCCTGCGGCCGTCGGGGAGGGCACCGGTCTTGCGCCCGAAGTAGACATGAACGGTGGTGGGCAGCATGTTGATGCGGTGCTCCCCGCCCCGCGTGTTCGGCCTGCCGTTCACCGCCTCGTAGAAGATCTCGAACACCCGCCGGGCCAGCTCGTCGGCGTAGCCGTCGTCGTTGCCGTACTTCGGCGTCTTGTCGAGGAACCGGTCGCGAAGCCTCTCGTCTCCCGCGAAGTCGGCGGCGAGGATCGCGAGAAGCTTCTCCATCGTGACCGTCCTCTCATCGAAAACGTTGAACCTGATCGAGGCGAGAGAATCCGTGATGCTGCCGAGCCCCACGCCCTGGATGTAGCTCGTGTTGTAGCGAGCACCGCCCGCGTGGTAGTCACGTCCCTTTTCGATGCAGTCGTCGATGAGGAGCGAGAGGAACGGGGCCGGCATGTATTTGGCGTAGAGGCGCTCGATCGCGTTGTTCCCCCTTATTTTAATATCGGCGAAGTGACGCACCTGCCGCCCGAAAGCGGTCATCAGGCCATCGAAGTCCTCGAAGGCGGCCGCATCGCCCGTCTTCAAACCGATCCGCTTACTCGTCTCGGGATCGATGCCGTTGTGAAGTGTCACCTCGAGTATCTTCGGCATGTTGAAGTACCCGGTGAGAAAATACGCTTCCCGGCCGAACGCGCCCGTCTCGACGCACCCGCTCGCTCCGCCCTCGCGGGCGTCCTCGATGGATTTCCCCTGGCGGATCAGCTCCTGGACGATCGCGTCGGTATTGAAAACGGACGGCTGCCCGAAGCCGGTGCGGATGATCTCGAGCGCCCTCTTCAGGAACCGGTCGGGGCTCTTCTTGCTGATCTGCACCATCGAGCTCGGCTGGACGATGCGCATCTCCTCGACGACATCGAGAATCAGATACGAGAGCTCGTTCACCGCGTCGGTGCCGTCGGCCCTCACGCCTCCCACATTGATCAGGGCGAAGTCGGTGTAGGTGTTGCTCTCCTCGGCCGTCACCCCTACCTTGGGGGGCGCCGGCTGGTTGTTGAACTTGATCCAGAACGACTGGAGGAGTTCCCGTGCACGCTCCTCCGTGAGCGTTCCGTTCTCGATCTCCCGCCTGTAGAACGGGTAGAGGTGCTGATCGAGACGGCCGGGATTGAACGAATCCCACGTGTTGAACTCGGATATCACGCCGACGTGAACAAACCAGTAGTACTGGAGCGCCTCCCAGAATGTGCGGGGGGCGCGGGCGGGGACCCGGCGGCAGATGGCCGCCATCGCCTTCAACTCGTCCGCACGCTGCCGGTTCTTCTCGGCACCCGCCGCCCTGTCGAGGAGACCGGCGTAGCGCCGTGCGTAGCAAATCAGCGCATCGGCCGCGATCGACATCGCCGTGAGCTCTTCTTTCTTGTCTAGCGCCTCGGGATCGCTGAAATAATCGAGCCGCCGCATGCGCGCCCGGATCGCCGACCGGAGATCGAGAAATCCCTTTTTATAAATCTTGTCTCCGTTGACCGTGTGACCCGGCGCGCGCTGCTCCTGGAACTCGGTGAAGACACCGGCCCCGTACGCGGCCTTCCACGGAACCGTCATTTCCCTGAAAATGCGATCGCGCATCGAGCGACCGCTCCAGAACGGGATGATCTCGTCCCGGTAGATGCGCCTCAGCTCGTCGCCGACGGCGAACGAGACCTTCTGCCGCGAATTGAGGATTTCGAGATCCTGCAGCGAGTGGGTGCATATCTCCGGATATGTCGGCGTCGCCTTCGGTGCGGGACCGCGCTCCCCCACGATCAGCTCACCGTCGTTCAGGCAGAGCTCCTTGTTATCGAGGAGGTGGCGGAACGCCATCGCCCGCGTCACGGGCACCGATACGCGCGATGCAGCCTTGCTCCGGTAGAATTCGGTGATGAGCACCGCCCGCTCCGGCGTGATGGAGGGTCTCGCTTCGATACTCTGTTCCCTCAGTTGTCCTATCCGATCGTTCACTGCTCAATCCTTCTCTATCGTATCGCCCCGGACGGATCGTTCCGCCCGGCTCCCCCTCACCCCCCGATCTTGACCCTGACGCCGAGCTCGCCGAAGCGGAGCCGGAGCGCATCCATCTTCTCGTCGCCCGGCGGCCCGATACCGCGCATCCTGTTATCGCGGCCGAGCCGCTTGTACTTCTCGTCTGCATAATTATAAAACGGCAGGAGGTCGATTTCCTCGATATTTTTGAGCGCGGAGACGAGCTCGATGGCGCCCCGCACGTTCTCCTCGGTGTCGGTGATCCCGGGGATCACAGTGAAGCGCACGAACGTCCGCCTGTTCGCTGCGGCGAGGCTCCTGAGATTGTCGAGGATCTCTTTGTTCGACACGCCGGTATACTTCTCGTGCAGCGTATCGTCGACGATCTTGAGATCGTACAGGAAGAGATCCGCGCGCCCGGCAACCGGGCTGAATACGTCGGGCGGTGCATAGCCGCACGTGTCGACTGCGGTGTGGATGCCGCGCCCCCGGCACGCATCGAGAAAGGCGCAGAGAAATTCCGCCTGCATCAGCGGCTCGCCCCCCGAGGCGGTTACGCCGCCCCCCGATTCCTCGTGGAATATCGTCTCCTTCTCGATCTCGCGCATGAGCCCATCGAGGGGAACCTCCTCGCCGACCGTCTCCGGTTCCGTATTGATGACCGTCCCGCCCGAGGCGCATTTTCTCAAATATAATTCAGGCTCCGGCCGCTGCCCCTCGGGATTGTGGCACCACCAGCACGCGAGCGGGCACCCTTTGAAGAAAACGGTCGTCCGGATCCCCGGCCCGTCATGAATGGCAAATCGCTTGATATCGAAGATCGTCGCTTTCATCGGCATGATACCGGAGCCCACGGCCGGCCGTACCGCGCGCCACCGGACCGTTTTCATGATATCGCGTCTCAATGGAAAGTGGTATCTGTTTTTTGCGAACGCCGCACCGGGAAGGGGGATTCGAGCGATGAAACATCGTAGCCGTTCCCGGCGAGGTGGTCGATGATCATACGCCCGACATCCTGCGGATCGGGAAGATCGGCCTCGGGGCGGGGCGCGGTGTGGCCGGCGATGTCGTAAAGCGTCAGCGCGCCTTTATCGAGATTCAGTGCATACTGTCTCTGGCAGAACGTCACATACACGGTCCCCAGCGAGTAGAACGGCGGCTCTATCGCTCCCTCGGCCGCCCTCCGGCCTGTTGAAGTCTTATGCATCTCATACTTTTTGTGGCCCACGGTAAAGATAATACGGTGGGGATCGATCTCCGGTGACAGCAGCGATCGACCGCCCATCCACACCGGCCGCTCGATACCGAGGTAATCGAGTATCGTCGGCGCGATATCGAGGTTCTGGACGTTCACCGCTATACGCCCGCGGTGCTCGCCGTGCGGAAATAGAAAAACAAGGGGGGTTCGGACATTC
This sequence comes from uncultured bacterium, assembly GCA_965601905.1. Taxonomy (GTDB): domain Bacteria; phylum Krumholzibacteriota; class Krumholzibacteriia; order Krumholzibacteriales; family Krumholzibacteriaceae; genus DATKWS01. The sequence continues at coordinate 4,975 of CBFCXB010000103.1, forward strand.
ACGGCCCAGTTCAATCCATGGTCCGCGCAGACGACGATCACGGTCTCGCGTGACGTGTTTTTTTTCTTCAACGTTTTCACTATTCTCTCAAGCCCGTAATCGAAATTCAAAATAGCATCATCGTAGAAATCTGTTTCCCATGATTCTCGCTGCCTTTTTCTAACTGAGAACTTTCTGCGTGTGGGCGAGAACTTGGGGCCGTGTGTGCCGACGAGATGCACATGGGCGAAGAGCGGAGAGGATGATACACGCAGTTGCAAAATCAACGCTTGAATCCGTTGCGCATCCTTGCTGTATTGGTTTTTGCCTTTCACAACCTCGGCGAGAGGATCTTCCATTTTCTTGACTCCGAAAACGTGAAAGATACGATCGGTGATTCTCCCGCGCATGGCTTCCGTGAAGTACTGGAACAACTCTCCGAAATATGTGATAGAGATATCCACAAGCAAATTCTCTCTTGTCTCCCTGGAATTCACCCAGTCGAACGCGTTCCGCATATTCAGATCCACGGGATCGGCATGGGTGCGTATACTGATATCTATGTTCCTGTAGCCGTGAGCCTTCAGGATACCGGGCAAATGTTGATACGAATGAATGCCACTGAGTATGTTGGGAGAGCGGATGAGCTTCGTCTGCGTGGGAAGCTTCCCCGTGAGAAACGACACGATCGAGCCGCTGGAGACATCGGCATTCACAAGGCAATTCTCACAGACAAGCATGTTGCCCGCCTGCTTCGCGAGAAATGGCGTGGTGTTGCGGCGGTACCCATACACGGACATGTGATCCGCGTTCAGGCCATCGGCGGAAACAACGATAATATTCGGACGTTGTCCCAGATTCGTTGTCTCGCCGAATCCCTTCACGAAATCGATTCTCGAAAACTCGAACGAAGCGAGGGCGAGCACGAGCGACACGACGCCGAGGCAGATCGACGCCGCCCCGGCTGCACGCAACGGCGCTTTTCGACGGAGCGCCGTCCCGAGCCTCGATAACAAGCGATACGAGAGCACGAACAGGATCAGCATGAGCGCCATGTATGCGAACACGCCGATCCCCCCTACCGTCCGGACACCGAAATCGAACAGCGTGTACGTGAAATTATCCACGAGCAGGAAAAACGCCGCTGACAGGAGGGCCGCAATCACTATCACGGCGACAATCGAACCGACACGTTGCACAATACGTTTCCGTACAACCACCACCAACACCCAGAGAACCGTGAGCGCGGTGATTCCGGCGACGACGAACGGCAGCGGCGTCACGAAGAACACCCTCAGCGTTTCGATGAAGCCGAGTCTCGATAGAAATGACGGCTTTGTGACGAAGAACAGCCATTCACAGAAGACGTACAGATAGACAGTGATGACGCCCATGATGGCCAGGATCGACCAGCCGAATGCTTTGTTCGTCGGTGTGCCGGGCATCTCGTCACTCCGCTTCGTGATCGCTCGTGTCGCGGGCACCGGGGTGCTCCGGTTCGAGCACGGTGAGGGGCATCTCCAAAGATGACACATCGTACCCGTTCCCGGCGAGATGGCCGATAATCATACGTCCGACATCCTGCGGATCGGGAAGCTCGGCCTCGGGGCGGGGCGCGGTGTGGCCGGCGATGTCGTAGATCATGAGCACCCGCTGCTCCAGATCGAGCTCGTACAGTCTCTGCCGGAAAAAGACACCGACCGATCCCATGGAATAGAACGGCGGCTGCACCATGCGCCTGTCCATCTCCCTCCCCCGCGGCGTCATCCGTATGGCGCCGTGCATGCGGCTCACGGTGAACAAAAAGCGATCCGACCCTATGTCGGATGACAGTACGGATCGGCCGCCCATCCACTCCGGTTTCCCGACACCCATGTAATCGAGTATCGTCGGTGCGATATCGAGATTTTGCACGTTCGCCGTGACGCGCCCGGCATGTTCACCATAGGGGAATATGAAAATCAGCGGGACGCGGACATTCGTTTTCCACCGCTGCCCGTGATCCGTGCAGATGATCACGATTGTGTTGTATGAAACCCGTCTTTTTCGCAATTCCTGCATGATCTCCCGGACATACGTGTCGAATTGCAGAATGGAATCATCGTAGAAATCACTCATCCAGGGACCGCTCTCGTCCTTTCCCTCGGAAAACACCTGCCTGGCGGGACGGAACCTGGGCCCGTGGGTTCCGAGCAGATGTAGATGGGCGAAAAACGGACCGGGCGATGATTTGATGAACGAATACAGATCCTTGATGCGTTCCGTGTCTCGCTGGTACTTCTTTTTGGATGCCGACACCTCGGCGAGGGGATCATCCATGCCCCGCACCCCGAGCACATGGGACAGGCGACTCGTGAGACGTTCCTTCATCTTCCCGATGAAATACATCGTCTTTCCACCAATGAGAATGCCGGCAAAATCGGCCGGCTTGTTCTCCCGTATCTCCCTGCGATTCACCCAATCAAAAGAGTTCTGCATGTTCATGTCTATCGGGTCGGCATGATGCCTGACGCTGGCGTCCATGTTCCGGTAACCGTACTGCTTCAGCAGTCCCGGCAGGTGCTGGTACACATCCTCCCCCCGCAGGATGTCGGGGGGATACAGGAGCCGCGTTTGCGTGGGAAGCTTTCCCGTGAACATCGAGGCGATCGAGCCGCCCGACGCATCGGCATTGACGAAACAGTTCTCGCAGATCAGGGCATCCTTCGCGATTCCCCTGAGGTATGGCGTCGTATCGCGCCGGTAGCCGTATACCGACATGCGCCCGGCATTCAGCCCGTCGCCCGACAGAACGACGATGTTCGGACGGTTTTCCAGCGGTATAATCGTCCGTTTCCATTCGAACGCTCCGAGTTTGCCATAGTTGATCGCCGCCGCGGGGAAGACCAGTGAGACGATAATAACGCCCACCGCGGCATACACCGTCACGCGGGCCGCACCCGGCCGGGCAATCTTCGCTCCGATCTCATCGAGGATTGTATACG
>CBFCXB010000104.1:0-7887 GCA_965601905.1 uncultured bacterium
TCAAGGCGATCCAGGAGAAGGGGCTCGATTTCCCGTACGATGTCGGCGTCGTCTTGGTCGCCGACGAGGAGACGGGGAGCGAGTATGGGATACAGCACATCCTCAAGACGACCGATTTGTTCAAGAAGGAAGATCTCATCATCGTCCCCGACGCGGGCGTTCCAGACGGCAGCATGATCGAGGTGGCCGAGAAATCGATCTCCTGGCTGAAGATCGAAACGAAGGGCAAGCAGTGCCACGCCTCGACACCGGCGGCGGGGATCAACGCCCACCGGGCCGCGGCGCATCTCATCACGCGCATCGATACGCTGTACGATACATTCAACCAGAAGGACGAGGTCTTCGATCCGCCCATAAGCACCTTCGAGCCGACGAAGAAGGAAGCCAACGTGCCGAACGTCAACACGATCCCGGGCGACGATGTCATCTACATCGACATGCGGGTTCTCCCCGCTATACCGCTCGACGATGTGCACGCCGAGATCGAGAAGATGACAAAGGAGATCGAGCAGAAGTTCGGCGTCACGATCACGACCTCGTCGCCGCAGCGCGAGGATGCGGCGCCCGCGACGCCGGGGGACGCCCCCGTGGTAAAGGCGCTGGCACAATCGATCAAGGATGTGTACGGGATCGAGGCCAAGGCGATGGGTATCGGCGGCGGCACCGTAGCGGCTTTCTTCCGCCGAATGGGACTCAACGCGGTCGTCTGGTCACGTGTCGACGAGCTGGCTCACCAGCCGAACGAGTACACCCACATCGGCAACATGGTGGGGGACGCCAAGGTCTTCGCCCACCTGTTTCTGCAGGAATAGACGCGCGGCCCGCATCATAAAAACAGTACGGCCGGGGGGCGCCCGCCCTTCGGCCGTTGCTTTAATATTTTATAAATTATATATTAAAGCGTCAGAGGACATTCCCCACCGTACGGCGAGAATATAAATCATAGGGAGGAATCTGGCATGTATCCTGTAAGAAAATGCTCAAATCTTCTCTGGCTCCTCATTCTCATTATCTCTGTATTTTTCTTTTCGTGCGGCGACGATTCGCCCTTCGTTTCGCAGCCCCCCGATGACGACGGAGACGAGCAGGTATATTCCTGGAAACCAATGGACCGGGGAGATTACTTCAATGGCGTGTGGGGAAACTCCACCGACGATGTATTCGCCGTAGGCCGCGGCGGCGTGATCCTTCATTACGACGGCTCCGGCTGGAGCCGGATGAGCAGCGGCACGACGTGCGATCTCTACGCCGTCTGGGGGAGCGCCGGAGACGACGTCTTCGCAGTGGGCAGCGGCGGCGTGTTCCACTACGACGGCTCGGATTGGCGCAATATGAATGTCGGTCCCGTATACCCGTTCTACGATGTCTGGGGAAGCGCCGGGGACGATGTATATGCCGTCGGAGGATATGTATTGCACTTCAATGGTGTCAGCTGGCATCCGGTGGAGACTGGAGATCGCTTCGGTTTTACCGCGGTGTGGGGCAACTCGAGGACAGATATCTACGCATGCGGAGGCGGTAGAATTCTTCGTTATGATAGTTCGAGCTGGAGCGAGATGACATCCGAGCGCAATCTCCGTCTGACTGATCTCTGGGGTATCCCGGACTGTGGCATGTTCGCTGTGGGATTTTACTGGAGTCCCAATTACGGTGACGGGGTCATTTATGACTACGATTACTTCGATTGGAAAACTACGGATATTGGACCGTCAATGATGCTCTCGGGCATCTGGGGATTCTCGGGGACCGACATCTTCGCCGTCGGATTGAAAGGCGCAATTCTTCATTTCGACGGCGCCTCCTGGAGCCCCATGAGCAGCGGTACCTTTCAGGACCTCCGTGATGTGTGGGGGAGCTCGAGCTCCGATGTCTACGCGGTTGGAGACGGAAAGATCCTCCGTTTCGACGGCGCAGACTGGAACATCAGTTACTGCAATTTCTCGGCAAGCGGAACGCTTCTGAGCATATGGGGATGCTCCAAAACGTGTATCTACGCGGTAGGAAACGGCGGATACATCCATTATTTCGACGGAACCACATGGTGTGATTCTGATTTTGCATCATGCATGTACCTCGACGCGATCTGGGGTACTTCCAGCAACGATATATACGCCGTCGGAGCGGACGGCACGATTCGTCACTTCGACGGGACGGGATGGAGCGGCATGGAGAGCGGAACATCGGAGGATCTCTGGGCCGTATGGGGCGCTTCCGAAAGAGAAATCTTCGCCGCAGGCATGAACGGCACGATACTTCATTTTGACGGCGCCGGCTGGAGTGAAATGGAGACCGGGGCACCCACAAACATAGAATTTCTCTGGGGCTCTTCTGGGAGCGACGTCTTCGCGGTCGGAACGTACGGCCCGATCCTCCACTACGACGGGATCGAATGGAGCACGATGGAGAGCGGCTCGTCGGAACACTTCTACGGAGCCTGGGGCTCTTCAGCGAGCGACGTCTTCGCGGTGGGGACGAACGGAGAGATACTACACTACGACGGTATCGAATGGGACTACATGGAAAGCGGCGTGTCGGAAGTCCTCTTTGGTATCTGGGGGAATGCGCAGGGCGACATCTTCGCCGTCGGGTATAGGCTGATCCTCCATTACGACGGGACCGAGTGGCGCGCCATGGATCAAACGACCAGTGCGACCCTCTACGGTGTCTGGGGAAGCCCGGGCGGAGAGGTCTTCGCGTGCGGGCACGGAGGGATTGTTCTCCGTTACGGACCGTAGCCGAAGCCGCAAAATATGTGGCCGTCGCGTGTAGACGCCGGCCTGGAGACCGTACCGCGAATCGTTGACCGCCTCAAGCGCTTCGCCTAATTCGTCATACGAGAAAACCACCGTGACGGGACCGAACACCTCCTCGTCCACGACCTTCATGCCGGCCCGCGCCACCGCTTCTTCCGTCGTCCGGAATGTCGAGCCGACCGTCTCTCCCGTCGCGGGAGCGGTCACCGCGAGCGCCTCGCCGTCCCGAAGCCACTCACCGGCACAACAACACGGATATTCCATGCAGCTCCCCTTCCTTGAAGTTGCGGCATTCCCGCGCCGGAGCGCCATGCCCCCTTACCGCGCAACAATTCGCAATTTTTATGTTTTGGATTCATGGATTTATTAAGTAGACTGTTCACACCATGGTATTTTTGGTGATATACTCCATCCGTCTCGTAAGCGTCCATCGCAATCGGGGGGTGATTCACCGTTGAAGAACTTGCTATTTTTCGCCGGTTTCATCGGGCTGAGCTTTCTTTTCTTCGGTCTCGCAATCGACAACTGCTTCTGGCATGGCTATGATTTCGTCTCGCTCGAGCACAACATCCGCATGATGCAGAATCGTTCCGCCATCTTCGACAGCGACCCCCCGTTCAGATTCCAACCGCTCGTGTACGGCCTTCACTACCTGATTTTCCAGCGGTTCCATTTCGATCCGCGAGGATATATCATTTTCAATATACTTATACACGGATTCAACTCCTTTCTCGTCTACCTCCTCGTTCAAGCCCTGCTGGAGGACAGGGCGGTGGCGCTACTCTCGGGCCTGTTGTTCGTCTTCACGGTTGGGAGCTACGGTAAATCCGTCATGATCGCGGCCGGATTCGACGATCTCGTTATCACATCGTTGACGCTGCTTACTATGTTCTGCTACTTCAAGAACAAGCTCGTATTCGGGGGGAAGGTGCTCTCTCGCTGGTTTTTTCTCGCGTTTATATTCTTCATCGCCTCTATGTTCACGAGCAGCACCAGCCTATCGATACTCGGCGCCTTTCTCGCGTTCAACTTCTTCTTCCGCCGCGATACACAGACCCGCGTGTTCAGCGTCGGTTTTCTGATCCTCTTGATATTTGCTTTTACGGCGCTCATAATAAAAAGATCAGTTTTCCATTACACGCCGAGTTTTTACCAGGAAACGATCGGGCCGTTCAATTTCATTTACTGCGCGATCAAGAACGAGATCCATTACCTGGTCAGGATGATTTTCCCCATACATACCTCGCACCTCGTCACTGAGGCGGGGGGGGCGGTCAGATTCATCTACCGCTTCGCAACTCAGATCAGGATTCTTATTGCGCTGACCGTTATCTCGTACTCCGTGTTCGGATTCATATTCGGCAACCGCGCGATTCGTTTCTTCATCGCATGGACCTATATAATGGTGCTGCCCTTCGCCTTTTTCCAGTTGCCCAACGACTGGCTCGATATCCGCCACCTCTACCTCGTCTCGGTGGGATTCGTCGTCATTGTATCGGCGGGGGGGATCTACTGCTCACGGCTGATCTCGCAGCATCGGTGGAAGCGTTTCGTGCCGTTATTCGTCCCGTTCTTCTTTATATTGCTGTCCCGGTTCATCGTTACACAGCTCGACCGGAGCTACGAGAACCGCACCAAACAACCGAAGGTAATGGTCTACAAGCAAGAGATCGCGGACAGGTATCCCAACGTTATTCTCGAGAACGGCAAGCTGCGCATTATCCACTCGGATTAACAGGAATAGGTGCTTCGATTCTCAATGGGACCGCAGGGGCCTCAGCCGGACCTCGCCGATCCTCTCGAGCAACACGAGTTTTCGTCTCCGCACGCTGACATCGAAATGGATACGGCCGTCCTCTATGCGGCGGGCCAGAACCCGCGTGTGCCGCTCCACGGTCGCGATTCCCCTTCCGTTCTCGGTTGAGATGAAAACCTCCGCCGAGACGGTATCACGTTCCATGTGCGATTCGATCTTCGAGAGGAGCCTCGTCATGCCGTCATGCCGGTCTGCGCTGACCTGCACCGCCTCGGGGTAGGTCCGCCGGAGACCTTCCCGGACCGCATTATCGTCGATGCGGTCGATCTTGTTGAGAACGAGTACGGTGGGGATGTGCCCCGTCTCACTCCCGCCGGGCCGGCCTTCGCCGAGCACGCTCCCGAGGATCGAGTTGACCACCGCGATCCGTTCGGCGTACCGCGCGGCAGAGACATCCACCACCTGGAGCAGCAGATCGGCCTCCCTGACGTCCATCAGGGTAGCGCGGAAACTCGCCACGAGGTGTGCGGGAAGCCTGCGGATGAATCCGATCGTGTCGGTCACGAGTATCTTTTCGCCGCCGGACAGGGCGACCCGCCGCGTGGTCGAATCGAGCGTTGAAAAGAGCCTCCCGCTCTCGGGAACGCTGCTCCCCGCGAGCGCGTTGAGGAGCGTTGATTTGCCCGCATTGGTGTACCCGACGATCGTCGCGTGAAAGACATCCCTCCGCCGCTTCCGCCTCTCGGCCGTACCCCTGTCTATACGGCGAAGTTCGCTCTTCAGATGGGCTATCTTCTCCCTGACGCGCCGGCGGTCGACCTCGAGCTGCGTCTCACCCGGCCCCCTCGTTCCGATGCCGCCCGCCTGCCGTGAGAGATGCTGCCAGAGCCGCCGCAGCCGGGGCAGGGCATAGGTGAGTTGCGCGATCTCCACCTGGATCCGCGCCTGGCGGGTTCGCGCGCGCCGCGCGAATATGTCGAGAATGACCTCGGTCCGGTCGACCACATTCACGTTGAGACGATTCTCGATGTTTCTCGCCTGTGCGGGCGATAGATCGTTGTCGAAGATGACAAGGTTGACATTCTGCTCGTATGCCGTGCGGCCGAGCTCTTCGAGCTTCCCCGCGCCGATGTATGTTGATCCGTCGATGCGAGTACGGTGCTGGATCGTCCGCCCCACCACCTCGGCCGAGGCCGACCGCACAAGCATCTCGAGCTCGCCGAGTTTCTCCAGCTCGTCCTCGTATGATTCGCCGGGCAGGGTCACACCCACAAGTAACGAACGCTCGTGTGGTGTTTTTCCCGGGAGAGTATGGAAGGGCCTGGTCACCGGAGAAGAATCACCCTTTTCGTCAACGACCTGGCATTGATCTGGAGCTTGCAGTAGTACACGCCGGGTGCCACCTTCGCACCGTTCTCATCGAGCCCGTCCCAGCTCAGCTGGTAGCTCCCCGGGTGCAGAAATTCCTCCTGGAGCACCGTTCTGACGAGCCGCCCCTTCACGTCGTATACCCTGACCGAGCTCGTCCCCTCGAGCTCCTGGTCGGTGCTGTTTGCATACGCCGAGGGTCCAGGAACATTGACGCCGATGGTGAGGGAAGTGAGAAACGGATTGGGGAACATGTGCAAGCTGTCGTCGGGGAGCCTGTCGGGCGGCAGCTCGCTACTCGCGCCGTATGCCCGGAGCAACTCGACGCTCGGCTTCGCCGTGAAGATCGTTCCATCGGTGAGCTGCCCCTCAATCGTGAACGGTTCCGCGCGCGTGACGAGCTCCCCCTCGAGCGGGAGAACGACTTTTGATCCCACACGCTCGTACAGCGTGGTGCATCGGTCATTCACCCGTATCCATTCCACCTCTTCCGATTCGAGGTCGGCTGGAAACAACACGGCTGCCGCCGGTTTCCGCCGTCCGTCGGTCCAGACCGATGCAAGCGTTATACTGAACTCTCTCCGCACCGCACGCCGCGCAGGTACGACCCATCGGCATGTCGTCCCTCCCTCGTCGGTGACGCCGCGGTAGGTCTCCAACGCACGCCGCACGTTCTTTATAAGCGCATCCTGGGACCGGCCGAAGACGAGCGCCCACTCCACCGTCACCTGATCGCCCGGCGCCAACAGAGGTACGGGGTCGAGCCGATGCGCGATCGCTCCGTCGCCGTCGACGGCGTCGTACATGGCGAGCCCTTCGGATAGCGCCGCCACTGGGACAACGTCCGCGACATCCGGTGCGTCCGCGGTGGCCCTGCCGTACGAATCTCCACGCGCTGCCAGCCGCGCACCTCGCTCCATGCGCATCAGGCGGGTCCAGAGCGAATCGGAACGGTCGATCGCATCCATGACGAATCCGTCGGCACCGAGTGGGACGCCTCCCGGCCCAGTCGCTTCGAGCACGAGCACGGCAGCGAATGAATGGCACGGTGCGGCATCCGCGACGGCGGGCAGCTCGAACCGCCGCTCACCGCCGCCCTCCCCGGCATCCTCTCCAAGGTAGAAGAAATGATCGTTGGCGCCGCGTTCCTCGTTTTCAGGATTCCCGATATTGAAATCAGCGTAGATCGCAAGCGCCAAGTTTTGTATCTCGTCCTTGCGCTCATCCTCATCCGCCGGATATTCGATTAGAGTTGAAAATCCGATGAAATCCCTGACATGGCCGTAGTTCCACGTATAGCTGCTCTGTCTCATGACGAGCCCGCCGAACGGTTCGCTGGCCCGCGTTACGACCATACCGTCCCCTATGGCGGCAAAATCCTCGTCGATGAGCCCATCGCGATCGTTATCCTGGCCGTCCAGCGGATCCTCATCCGTTTGCCCGTCGCCGTCATCATCACTGTCCCGGTGCGGGTACCGCTTGCCCCCCTCGCATCCCTCGAACAGGGCACGTGTTTGCATCCCTATGTCGACCGCCTCGAAAGCGCCGGGCGACACGAAGGTATACGCAGATTCACCCGGTCTTCTGAAACGCAGGAAGAATCCGCCGGTACCGAGAAACTCCGCGCCGCTGTCGCGAGGCCACACGATCCCGTACCGTTCACTCCCGCGCCAGCATATGTCGAGCGCTCCGTTCTCCGGCAGGTTGATCGACACGCGTCCCTGCCGGTGGGTGAGGGATGTCTCCACCTCACCGCCGGCATGGATCCAGCTCGCGCCCACGAGTATCAGCACGGTCAGAATGACCGCACGGGTTGTGCCGCCGGTTAATACCCTTCGCATAATGTGCCGTTCCTTGCCGGATACTCCCTGTCTCACGCCGCTCAACGCTTCGTGCGACGACGGGTACGTTTATTCTCTGCCGTTGCGGGGGGCTTGCCCTTTTCCCCGCCGGATGTCCCTTCGCCAGGTGACGTCTATTCCTCAGCTCCCTCCGGCGCCCCGGGCTGGG
>CBFCXB010000105.1:0-7848 GCA_965601905.1 uncultured bacterium
AATGTGACCGAGTCGCCGACTGCCGCATGGACAGGTCAGCAGATCGTGGAGGCATCTCCGTGGGATACGGCTCCGAAGTACTTGCTCCGGGATCGAGAAGGACTCGCTAATCGATTGATCGAACCGGGGGAGGAAGTCGGCCGGCGTGATGGCGAAGTTCTTTGTCGCGAGCGGCTCGGCGGTATGCTGCGGTACTACTATCGCAAGGCTGCATGAGGACAGATACTCGAGTGTTCTTTCTGCAGTTGGTACGCGCGGACCGGCACGAACGCTTCATAAATCACTTGCCCCGCTAATCGTATGGACGCGCCCGATTGCGCAACGCTCTCGTCCGAGATTCAGCCCGCATGTTCGATGTAAGATTTGATCATCAAAGAAATTGACGTTCGGTTGAGTTAGCTCACCTTACGGGTATCCCTCGGGGACGAAGGAGGCGCCGCTTGTATGCCCCCCGGGAACGCGGGAAGAGACGGCGACGTGCTTTTTCATGTTTCTGAAAGCGATGAGAAGATAGTTTCCGAGCATTTCTCGTGTTATTCCCCGCTGTAGAACTTGGTATCGAGGGTGTTCCTTTTCAGTACCTCGATGAAGGTGCCCTCTTTGGGCTCACGCCGCACGAGGAACATGAGGGAGACCGCCATGGTCGGCAGTGCCCTTGCAAGCGGCTTCGCCGCGAAGACCGGAAATGGATAGAAGTTGCATCCCCGCCGCTGCGAGATGCTGAAGTAGCCCTCCGCCTCGATGAATCTTCGAAACGCCGGTGCGGTGAATCCCCTGATGTGCGATCCCATGACATCTATCACGGCCGGTTGATCCCCGAGGAGCAGTAGAATTCTGTTGTGCAGTGACCCGAGATTCGGGAGGCCGACGATCAGGATGCCCCCCGATTTGAGGATGCGTGATACCTCGGAGACGATCCAGAAGATCTCCTTGGTGTGTTCCAAGAAGTGATTCGCTATCACGATATCACATGCCCCGTCTTCCATCGGGATGGATTGGTGTTCGAGATCGATGTCGAATACCTCTATTCCGTTACCGCATGCCTGCTCCGCGAGACTCTTCTCGTACTCGATTCCGAACAGCCGGAGTCTCTCATCATTGACTGCGTTCTTCACGTTGACAAGATCCGTCCCGGGTCCGCATCCCAGGTCCATCATGTTGATTGTGTCACGGTCGCTCGCAGCCTGGACATAGCGTTCGATCCACCCGACGACGAGATCGCGTCCCCAGTTGAGCTCACGATTCCTGTCCATCGAGTGCGACAGGCGCCGCCGCACGCCATACAACAGCTGCATGATTTCAACACCTCACCGTGTGGGTGCCCGATCCACACGTATTTAGCGGTCCTTCCTTAACGGATGTCGCCGGCACGGCGCCTCTTCCGTTTGAGTTCTTTCATCATCAGGTTGAAATACACCTTCGAGAATCTCTTTCTCGCCACGCGGTTGGAGACATGCCCCTGGATCTTTGCCGCCTCCGTTTCGGGTCTTGCCTGGAATAGGTAGACTTCCACGAAATCGAAATCGATCTCGGCCAGGACACTGAGCGTTTCCCGGAAGTCTGGATCCGTTTCGGTGGGGAACCCGACAATTACCTGCGTCCGGATCTTGGTGCCGGGGCTAAGAGCCTTGAGCGTGAGAATCGCATTCTTGAACTCCTCGGTGGTGTAACCCCTTCTCATCATCTTTAGAATGCGATCGCTCCCCGATTCGAGGGCGGCGCCGAAATAGGAGATCTTCCCCGTTTTGAATACTTCCTCGAGCTCCGGAAGCATCTTCGCCAGATATTTCGGCTGAATGTTCCTGAGCTTCAATTTGTAGTCGCCCTCTATGCCGGTGATCTCCGCCAGGAGTTGCGCCAGATCGGCCCCCAAATCGATCCCGTATGCCCCGAGGTCGGTCCCAATCAACGCGAACTCCTTGAATCCTTTTGACAATCCGTCCTTGAACTCCTCGATGACCTCGCTCGCGGGTTTGCTCCTGAGCTTTCCCCGGGAGAGTCGTATTCCGCAGAAGGAGCATGCGTTGAGGCAGCCGGTACTCACCTTGATACAGAATACCTGTGGATTGTAAACGTTGATCGCTTCACTATGGGGGTGTCGAAGCGCCATCACGACGAGATACATCGTCTTGACGAGGAATGCCGCGCCTACCCTGTTCCTCAGGTTGGGAACCCGCCATTTGCCCCTGAGCGGGATCAGGTAGTTGGCGCGCACCGTCTCGGGGGGTGTCTCCGTCTCCACGACCTCGGCGAGGTGCTCGATCTCGTCGGAGCCGAACGTGATGCCGTCGTATATCTCCCTCAGTCGTTTCTCGTTGATTTTTGAGAGGCAGCCGCACACAACAAGACGGGCTCCGTGCTTCTTGCTCCGCTGGATTTCCTCGATTATCCTGATGGATAATTCCTCTGTATCCTCGGTGTGGGCACAGGCATTGAATAGTATGAGATCGGCGTCCCGGTAGTCGGATGCGGGTGTCCAGCCGTTTCCCTTGAAGCACTCCTGCATCCGCGCGGAATCGATGCGATTCTCGGGGCATCCGTCGGTGGCAACGAATACTTGTTTCATCTTTCACCAGTCCGAAAAGTGTCTAAGAACCGGCCGGCGGCCCTCTCCGGGGTAAGACCGGACGCCTCATATCGTGTCATTATATGGCACGTGCGAAATCACGTCAAGACGCCCTGCAGGTGGGGGGGATGCGAACGGATGGTTGAGCAAATAAAGAAAGTGGCTACCTTCTTCATGTGAGTCCTCCATCAGCCGGTTTTTATGACCTTGGAGGACCTGCTGCAGCCGCCGGCCTCGAAACGGAGAAAGTAGATCCCCGGGGCCGCGGTGGCTCCCCTTGCGTCGGTCCCGTCCCACCAGAGGTGCAGGTACCCGAGACCGGCATTTCCCGAAAAGAGCCGTCTGATCCTTCTCCCCACCGCATCGAAGAGATCGATCCGCAGGTGACTCCGGCGGTCGATACGGAGTGAGAGGGAGATTTCTTCGTAAAACGGGTTTGGGTGGGGCAGGAATACAATGCCGGGAAACGGTTCATCCGTCGGCGACAATCGCGTTCCGCTCTCGACGATCTCGTCGATATTGAGGTGACCGTTCGCCGAGGAATCGACAAGCTTGATGTACACCGCCATGCCGTACAGGGAGTCTGTATCCCAGGAGCAAGCTTCGAGCCCTTCACCCCCGGAGCCGGTTGCGCGTAAGAGAACGCCGTGATCGATTGCGTTACAGAGAGAGATGAAGAGCCGGTCGATATCGTCATCGCCGCCGATGAGAAACGACAGATCGGTGCCGGTGATCGTGAAATCGCGGCTCCTGATTCCACCCACCGCCTCATCGCCGACCGCGCCGCCTGCTTCCATTTCGGTGATCGGCCCGCGGTACCGCTCCCCCGTTCCGATCCACGAGTTGCCGATGACACCGATTGTCACCGGCTCACCGCGAAAGCGCGGATTTTCGCCGAAGGTCGGCTGGTAGGCGAAGGCCGAATCGGTCTCGAATATTTCGAATCCCGTTTCCTCGAAGTCCGGATCGGGGTCGTCGAGGCGGAGCGGCGACCAGTGTTCCCAGAAGGTTTCATCCCCACCGATCCGCGGTTCGCCAGCCGCGTCCCAGAACAGTGAATCGATCCTGACGACGTACCGCAGCGAGTCGCCGTCCCGGTAGGCCTTGTGAAGCGCGACGAGCGTATTCAGCTCATCGCCGAAGATCTCCGCCGCCGCCCCCTGGGCGATGACCCGTCGATCCTCCTTACGCCACGGCCCGTACATCGATGGCGCCCGCATGACGGACACGCCTGGCACACGATACTCGCTGAAGAAGAGGTACCAATTCCCGTTATGCTCGATGAGCTGCACCGATTCCATGACGGCGTCGGAGTCGTTGATGAAAATCGGGCCGCGATCGTGCCACGTGAGACCGTCCGTCGAGACGGCATGATCGACGGCGCCGAGGCCGCTCTTCGTCGATGCCGTGTTCAGAACGTGAAGGGTGTCGCCGATCTGGAAGATGTCGGGATCCCGGCAGTTCGACCAGCGCCCCGGGCCCCAGTCGGCCCACATCGTGTCGGGATGAAACAGCGGATTCAATGGACTGTAGGTCCAGTGAAACAAGTCCGGGCTCTCAGCCATCCCCATCTGCTGGACGATGTGGGAATCGACCCCGGTGTAGTACATCCGGAACCGGCCGTTCCGGTAAATGACGTCGGGCGCCCAGATGTTCCGCTCGTCCCACGTGCCCGTTCGGGTCGCCAGGACATCGGGATGGATCGTCCAGCGGCGAAAGTCCGTGGTCGAGGCATGCCCGAATGAGACCTCGTTGCCGGCATTCTGCCAGCCGATCGTCGAGTCGCTCCCCGCGATATAGAAGCAGTGCCACTCCCCGCCGTGCTTGATGAATGCCCGGTCCTTCATGTACCGCCCCGGCACGACGAGGTAGCGCTGCTCGAAATCGAAGCGGACTTCCGAACGGACTGGCGTCCGCAGGAGGGCAACTGAGAGGACGGCTATGGTAAAAGTTACGAATTTCGCCATTTTTATACCAGTGCGGTCAGCGTATACGTTCGCTCCGGGTCATCACGTACCGGCCCGTATCCGGATCGAGGCGGTACACTTCGAGGAGGACTCCGCCGCCATCGAGCACTACGATTCTGATGTACGTGCTCCGTGCTCCCGTATCGCCGGTTCCCCGCGCGTGACCGACATCGATCTGCCAGACGCCGTCTATCTTCACCGCGCTGAAGTTATGGGGGTGGCCGCAGAAATATGCCAGCACGCCATGTTCCTTGAGCATACCCCAGAAGCGGTCCCGGTTCGCGGGGAACTTGTTGAGACTGTCGTCCTCGTGGCGGAGACGGCCGTTGTCCTCGTCCGGCTGCGGGTAGGCCGGTTCGTGGCCGCACACGAAGACGATCGGCTTCGTGTTGTAGCGGAGGTCTGTCACTATCCAGTTGTAGAGCCGTGTGACGACGTCACCGTCGGTGCCGACGTCGCTCACGCCGTCATAGTACTCGTTGATTACCGTGAAATGCACGTCGGCGTATTCGAACGAGTAGCTCGTCTCCTCGCACCCCGCCGGACCGGTCCGGACGATATTGGGCGGCGCATCATTCCCCGTCATGTAATCCCGCAGCCAGTCCATATCGTCCGGGGTCTCCGCCTCGTGGTTGCCGAGGACGGGGTACCAGACACGGTTCGTGTCGATGTAAGCTTCGATCGTTGCCAGCACCTCCGCCGGCGGATCGATGTCGCCGGGGGAGATCATGAACGCGCCGGCGCCGATCGAGTCGATCGATCCGCACGCGCCGCGGAAGTACGCGGGGTTGTCGCCGGTGAAATCGCGCATATCGGCCGCTACGACGAAGGTGAGCTGCGGGGGGCAGTCATGCCGAATGACGGGAGTTTGTGTCTCCGAACAGTGTACGAATACGATAATAGTTGTGAGGATGAGAACTGATTTCCTGATCATCGGTCTCCTGCCCATCCGGTGGTTTCGATTGCTCGCAGTATATCGTTTGTCCCGCTGGTTGCGCAACTGGTGTTGTGCGGATTTTTTCGCCCGCCGGAGGCTCCGTGGGGCCGGGCACGTAGTATTTCTCCGGGGGTACGGGAAGCGACGGGGCGGTCGACAAGTGCTTTGCCCCGCCGTGTCTCGGGTTGTATATTTTATCGTAGCCGGTAGACTTACGGATGACTGGCGATGGCATGAAGGCTTATATAGCAGCGGCTGTGGCGGCGGTTATGGCACCGGCGTCATTATGTCCCGCCATCGCGGCCAATCCGTTTCTTGATCGGGGACTTCGCCCGGCGGACCGGCCCGCTGCGCGGCTCGCCGATGGAGATCACCGAACGCGGTTTTCGGCAGAACAGCGAGTTCATGATCGGGAGCGTTCTGATCAACGTCGTCTTTCTCGAGAGCGCCGGGCCGTCCGAGGAATGGACCGACGACGAGGTTGCCGAAGTGCTCTCCGGCATCGCCCTCGGTGTCACGGAGTACCAGCGGAAGGCGAACTGGATCGATCTCGATTTCACTTACAACTACGAGGAGTATATCCAGGTCCCGATCTCCATGGAGCCGATCGAGGTCGGTAACTGGAAATCGACCGATACGCTCTGGATACGCGAAGCGATGGATTACCTCGGATTCGGCGACGAGGAGACGTACTGGCTGATGGTGCACGGCCTCAACAACGACACGCGGGCGCGATTCGAAACGGACTGGGTGCTTACCGCGCTTATCGTTGATATGAGCAATCACTATCCCGGCTGTTGGGAAAATGCGTTCTACGTCGCGTACGCGGCCTTCGGCGGTCCCTTTCTCGTCGTGCCGCATCCCGCCTGCGGCTGCGGTTACGGCGCCGCGTTCGCCGGTGTCTTCATACACGAGATGAGCCACACCTTTTACGCCCTCGATGAGTACCAAGGGGGGCGACCACCATGCTCGGAGCGTGCGGGGTACCTCGCCGTGCAGAATAGGAACGCGCTGACGGATTCCTGCCAGCCGACGGTTCCATGCAGCATGAGGTCCGATCTCTTCACGACCCCGTTTCCCGTGTGCCACTACACGATGGGGCAGGTCGGCCTGGCCGACGATAACTGGAACGCCATCCCCGACATCTATGAGGTGGCGCCATCGATCGAATTTATCGATCTACCGGGAGTCTCGGCTGATACGATTCTCGAGGACAGTTACCTCATGGCCGTCCGCATCAGGAACGAGGCCCGGCCCAATGCAAATCCGTATCAACAGGTGAAGTTTCCCGATCGCATGATCGACTACGCCCCATGGTTGGTCAGCGGCTGGTACGCCGTCAACGACAACGTGATGAGGGAGCTGACGCCCTCGGACGGCGCGTGGGACGGGTCGCGCGAGGATATCGGATTCTTAACGGAGGAACTGGATCCGGGACTCAACGTGGTGATCGTGCATGTCGAGAACTGCGTCGGATTCCAGGCGGAGGAGGCGAGGAAGGTCTACTACGTCGGCGTCAAGTATAACGAGATATCGGCGGACTCCGGCGAGGACCACATCGACATCGGCTGGCGGACCGCCGCGGAGTTATTCGGTGCCAGGTTCGATATCGAGCGTGAGGACATTACGGGCGGCGGCGCCCCCGTCGTGATCGCCGCTATCGATTCATGCACATCCTCGGGCGGGGGGCAGAAGTACTTCACCTACTGCGATGAATCGGTCGATCCGGGTCACGAATACCGCTACCGCATCGTGGCCTGCTTCGAGCTCACCGACGGGGGTGAAGCGCGGAGTTTCGAGTTCCTATCGGATTATATCTACGAAACAGCGATGATTCCGGTCGGCGCGGGGCTCATCTCGCACATTCTGCCGAACCCGATGAGCAATCATACGGTGTTCACCGTCGATATTCCCCGGACCTACCGCAGCCTCGCCGGCCGTGTCGCTTCGGGGAATGCACGGTGGGAACGCCCGTCCGGTGACGGAATATCCTGCGCCCCCGCGCTTATCGAGGACATGACCCTCGTCGACATCGCCATATATGATGTAACGGGGAGGCTGATTGCCTCGATATATGACTGCCGTATTTGTATTGGCATCCCTCACCTCGTCAGAACTGGTGCCGAAATACACATCGTGAGAGTTGGCATCAATTCCCGCCGTCCAGCTTAGAACCGCCTCTAATGGCACATTACGGAACGTTCTGTCTCTGCCATCAGCCGGGTTTGGGTTGAAGGCTTTTCCGTCGTTGGTCGAAAAGCTCCACACCGGTCCCTTCCACCGACCTTGCGGGGGCGTGGGAGGCTCCGTCCCAACATAAGCCTCATTGACCTCATCAACCCGCCAGTAATAAATCTTCGCTAATTCAAGGCTGGGAA